>CAZCTP010000048.1:17005-20582 GCA_964501575.1 uncultured Thermodesulfobacteriota bacterium | reverse complement strand
TATTATTTTAAGGTGAGCCATCCTTTTTTCCATCACGAAATTGGAGATGCTTCCTCTGTAAAATATTAGCTTGACTTCCACATTTTTTTTCAAAAAAAAACAAGAAATCAGTATAAATTAACGATCGATTTTGAAGCTCATTGAAGCTTAAGTATTTTTAAATTAGTACTCAACTTACCCTTTCTGAATTCCACTTAAAATATTATGTAAGATTTCCTATGTGCAGAGGAAGATACTTAACCTTCTAAATGTGGATTAAAACTCCAGAAGTAGATAAAACACTAAAAGAAAACTCTATTTATATTCTAATCTATTGTCATTTATAGAATTCTCTCATTTCGTATGGAATAAGTTTGGGCCGTTATGATTGTAGAGGTAGAAACTCCTCCTATAGTAGGATATTGTTGGAGAATTTCCCTGTTGACTAAAAGGATTGAAGAAATGAAGTAAAGAGGGATAAATAGAGTTGATATTAATAGTTAAATATGTTAATTTATATCAACTTTTTATATTTTAGGCTACTATACTGCAAATTACCTTAAGAGATTTACAAAAAAAGGCGGAAAGAAGAGCTATATGAGAGTATTATCTCGTACGGAAATGGAGAGGAGGTTATTTGATGATTGAACAGATAGACTAACTAAAGATATAGGATAGGAGGATTTGAAACGTCATATTTATAGAGTATTGAATATACTTCGTAGGAATGAGAAATATGGCAAGAAAGAAGAAATTTGTCATAAGTAGAATCCTTATATTATTTTTAATATAAAAATGATGAATTTTTAGAAAGTTTATATTTTAATGAAAATTTTCCAATGCAGAAGATATCATTAATCCTAATAATTATAGTTGCAAGTATATTAATATCTGCAGCTATTCCTAAGTTGGCTCCCACTTATATATTCTGGGGGCTTTTAGCAATAATTTTATTCATAATCTCATTTATAAATACAAGGATAGCTTTATATATTCTTATATTCTCAATGTTATTTTCCCCTGAATTTGGTGCAGGGACTGTACCAGGTAGGGGATTAACATTAAGGATTGATGATTTTATTGTGGTGATATTAGGGATATCTTGGCTTGCGAAGGCAGCAATCTATAAAGATTTAGGATTACTCTTAAGAACTCCCCTAAATAGACCTATTATGTTATACTCTATTACATGTTTTATATCTACTGCAATAGGAATAATAGTAGGAAGGATTCCAGTGCTTCGTGGCTTTTTATTCGTATTAAAATATATTGAATATTTTTCCATATATTTTATGGTTGTAAATAATATCAGTGATAAAAAAGAAGTAAAGAGTTTTATAAATTCTATACTTTTAACATCTTTTCTAATATCAATAGCTTCTATTATCTTTTCTCCTGTAACAGGGAGAGTAACAGCTCTATTTGAAGGGAGTAGCCCGGAGCCAAATACCTTTGGCGGATATATTGTTATAATACTGGGAATAGCTATGTCTCTATTTATATTTGAAGAGACTCTCAAAAAGAGATTTTTATATGGATCTCTTATCATAATTCTAATGATAACCCTTATATTAACCCAATCAAGAACTGCATGGATAGGCTTTTTGGTCATGTTTTCTCTTTTTCTTTTTACCTCTGAAAATAAGAAATTATTTATAATAATAACTTTACTAATAGTTTTTATTGGATTATTATGGATGCCTCACCCTATAAAAGAGAGGATTAATGAAACATTTTATCAGGAGAAGCTTCCCGGACAGTTAGAAATAGGTGGTATTAGATTTGATCTCTCAACATCTGAGAGAATAAGGTCCTTTAAATCAGCTCTTCATGATTTTCCAAAGCATCCAATATTTGGATATGGAGTTACAGGATGGAAATTTATTGATTCTCAATACCTTAGAACACTTATTGAAACAGGGATTATAGGCTTCTCAGCCTTTATATTTCTTCTATATGCTCTATTGAAAGAGGGATTTAAGGTATTTAAATCTGTTGATAACAGATATTTTAAGGCTATATCCTTTGGATTTTTTATAAGTACTATTTCTCTCGCGGTTATGTGTATAGGGATGAATGGATTTGTAATTATAAGGATAATGGAACCATTCTGGTTTATAGCAGGTATAGTAATAATTTTACCTACATTAATATGTTTAGATAAACATATTATATAGAATATTGCATTTTATGGATTCATTGATATAATTGGAAGATAATTGATAAGTTTATATTACGGGAGAGGAACTCAATATTGTATTCTTTATATGGTTTGTTTCATGAGAGATAGTTTAAAACTTGAGCAAGAAGAATTATGCTAAATGAAATTGGAATTTTGATAGGAACTGCTTCAATAATAGGATTCCTTCATACTATTCTTGGACCAGACCATTATTTACCATTTATTGTTCTTTCTAAAGCAAGGCAATGGAATCTTAGAAAGACAATTATGACTACTTTTTTATGTGGTATTGCTCATGTATTGAGTTCTGTTATTTTAGGATTCATAGGAGTTACTATAGGAGTTGCTATTTTTAGATTGGGGGTAATTGAGTCCTTTAGAGGAGAATTATCAGCATGGTTTCTTATCATATTTGGATTTACTTATTTTATCTGGGGAATACATAAAGCAATCCAGTATAGACAACATGATCACTTTCATCTACATGAGGATGGAAAATTTCATTCACATCCTCATAATCATATCTCAGAACATTCCCATGTTCATACTTTAAATTCTGACAATTTCACCCCCTGGATTCTTTTTATTATTTTTGTATTTGGCCCCTGCGAACCATTAATCCCTCTTGTGATGTATACAGCAACCAATAATAATATGATAGCCTTAGTGTCAGTTATCTCTATCTTTAGTTTAATAACTGTTTCAACCATGCTTTGTATAGTTTTATCTGCATTATGTGGATTGTCAAAGCTACCAATTTATGGACTTGAAAAGTATCTTCATGCATTAGCTGGATTGACAATATTCCTTTGTGGGAGCGCAATAAAATTTTTAGGATTATAAAAATCTTGTACCTTGTAAGTTCAATATTTAAGGAGATATATTTTTATTTAACTTTTTACTTCCGATAGGATGCACTTTATTACATCTTCAACTGGTCTACCTGGAGTAAAAACATCTTTTACTCCCCATTCCATCAATTTATTTTTTTCTTCCTCATTTATTATGCCACCTACTATAACAACTGTATTTCCCAATCCTTTCTCTTTCAATAGTTTCATCATAATTGGAACCTCATACTCCAAACCTGCTGAGTAATAACTTAGTCCAATAACATCAGCAGATTCTTCTAATGCTATCTTTACAACCTCCTCAATAACGCCATATCTAAATATTATTACTTCCATACCTGCATCTGTGAGGGTTTTCCCTATATATCTTAATCCAACTCCATGAGAATCTAACTTTGTTTGTGCTAAAAGAACCCTAATCTTTTTTGAATTTTCCATAAATACCCTCCTTATCCTGAATAGAATCCATATCCAAATACCTCTTTCAGAACTCTATGCATTTCTCCCATGGTACAACCTGCCCTTGCAGCCTCTATAAGAGCCGGCATCAGAACACCACAGGATT
>CAZCTP010000048.1:0-16905 GCA_964501575.1 uncultured Thermodesulfobacteriota bacterium | reverse complement strand
GTACAACCTGCCCTTGCAGCCTCTATAAGAGCCGGCATCAGAACACCACAGGATTCAGGCCATTCCTTCTCTATCTTAAAAGCAGATTCCCTAACACCTGCTAAAGCACCCTTTATCTTCCTGATATTACGCCCCTCCTTATACCTCCTTACCCTATCTGCAATACTTTCCCCAATCTCTAAGGGAACCCTAAAGCCAGGAAGCTTTACTCTATCCTCTACTCTGTACTTATTTACACCAATAACTACCTTTTCTCCATTCTGTATCCTCTTCTGTCTCTCGTTGGCACTCCTTGCTATCTCCCCCCTTATCCATCCTGATTCCCAACATTTTATAAAACCTCCGTTATCATCCATTCTTTTTAGAAGTTCAATTATCCCCTCTTCAATCTTATTCGTTAACCATTCTATATAATAGGAACCACCTAATGGGTCACTAACTTCACAGACATCTGTCTCCTCTGCAAGGATCTGCTGTGTTCTCACGGATAGTTGGGCTGATTCTTCAGTTGGTATACCAACTGCTTCATCATAAGCTGCTGTGAAGAGCCCTTCTACTCCAGCCAGTATACCGGCTAAGGTCATAACTGTCAATCTGACTATATTATTTAATGGTTCCAGAGCAGTTAACTCAATTCCTGCGCTTTCAGCAACTGGTATCTTATATTTCAAGGATTCAGGCTTTTTGCATCCGAATCTCTCTTTAAATATCTTTGCCCATAATCTTCTTGTTGCACGTAGTTTTGCTATTTCTTCAAAGAAATTGAGACCTACATGGGGATGCCCCCAGAATCCTGGGGCAACATCATCTGGGTTAATCCCTACCTTAATACACTCCTCCATAAGGGATATAACCCTTCCAAGTCCAAATGCTACCTCCTGGACTGGGTTAGCTCCTGCCTCTGCAGGGTCATATCCATCGAGGGTAGTATGCCAGGGCTTAGATAAGGGACAATTTTCAATTATAAATTTAATAAACTCCGTCTCTAATTTTATAGTAGTTTTAGGAGGAAATCCAATCCAATCATGTCCCCATTGATTACAGCTGTAATTAGGGGTTAACATGAAGAGTTTTTCTAATGATTCTTTACGGACATCAAGCGTATAAGCAAAATATAGAGCGTTTACCGGCAGCGATGCATTAAAGGCATTCCATAAAACGCAAGTTTTATCTAAGGGTAATCCTTCCATAATAATTCCTATATCTTCGATTGTGCTTATGGATACTCCTCCCTGCCCAACCCTACCACGAGATTCGGGTTCATCCGGATCCAACCCATTAAGGGTTGGAAGGTCTATTGCAATAATTAGTGGTACCTGTTCCCTCCCTCCCACTTCGTAACTACATCCTAACCTCTCTAACCAATCCCTTCTATTTCGTGTATCCTCTGCACTGCCAAAACCAAAGAACTGATTTTGGCTAAAGGGTTTGATCTGATATTGTAAAGGATAATTTCCTCTTAAATAGGGATATTCTCCGGGTAATCCAATATCTTCATAATCTACTTCTTTAATGTCTTCTGGAGTGTATAAAGGTTTTAACTCAATACCTGATTCAGTTACTAACTTAAGCTCTTTTTCTTCAATTATATCTCCAACCTCATCCTGCCAATGTCTCTCTAATAATCTATTTTTATCTATTGTTTCTTTAGAAAACATTCCTTTTCCCTCCTTTGTTTAAACAATATTTTATTATCATAAATTCTAATTTCCTTTTTGTAAAAAGTCAAGCAGATTATTATTTAATAGATAAGGGGTTGACAAACTACCTATCATAATATATAAAAAGATTATAAAGAGATAAGGAGGAATAAAATGGCTTTTAAAGACTTAAGAGAGTTTATTAATACCTTAGAGAAGGAAGGAGAGCTTATAAAGGTCAAGAAGGAGGTTGACTGGAGGGAAGAAGCGGGAGCTATAACAAGAAGATGTTGTGAAATAAATGGTCCTGCTACTTTATTTGAAAATATTAAAGATTATCCAGAGGGCTATAGGTTAGCAGGTGGAACTCAGGCAAGCTATAGAAGGATAGCCATTGCAATGGGTATTAATCCAGATTCATCCTATACAGATATAGTAGAAGAATACATAAAAAGGAGCTCAAGACCTATAAAACCTATATTAGTAAATAACGGTCTATGTAAAGAGAATATATTTATAGGAGAAGATGTAGATCTTTTCAGGTTGCCAGCCCCTCTTATACATGCAAATGATGGTGGTAGGTATATATCTACATGGCACTTTATTACTGTAAAAGACCCTGATAGTGACTGGGTAAATTGGGGAATGTATAGACAGATGATAGTGGATGAGAAGAATATGACAGGAGTATTTATAAGATTTCAACATATGGCAGGTATGTTCTATGAAAAGTTTAAACCTCGTAATAAGCCACTCGAATTTGCTACCTGCATAGGTACTGAGCCCATAAGTGCCCTTGTAGCATCTTCCAGTGTTCCTGTGGGAGTGAGTGAAGTTGATATAGTTGGAGGATTGAGGGAATCTCCTGTGGAGCTTGTAAAATGTGAAACAGTAAATCTCTATGTTCCCGCAACATCTGAGATAGTCATAGAAGGAGAGATATCTCCAACTGAATTAGCTGATGAGGGGCCATTTGGTGAGTATCCAGGATATCTTAATGAGCCGAGGAGACCTATGCCCGTATATCATGTTAAAGCAATTACTCACAGAAATGATCCTATACTTACTTTCTCAAATATGGGTATGCCAATAGATGAGGGTCATACAAGCTTTGGAATCCATGGATCAGCTCAATTAACCCAAGAGTTAAGAAAAAATGGTATCCCAATAAAAGGGGTAGTGAATGTAGTTGCAGAATCTGCAATACACTTAATAGCAGTCTCTACTGAAACACCCTATTCAGGTATTCCATTTAAGATAGCAAGTACTATATGGAACCATAAAGCAGGAGCCTGGACCCCATATGTTATTGTATGCGATTCAGATGTTGATGCTTCAAACATGAATGAAGTAATACATGCTCTTGCTACAAAGTGTCATCCCGAAAGAGGAATAACTATTATAAAGAATACCCCTCAATCTCTTGTATTCCCAGCAAGTAGTCTCCATGAAAAGCTATATAGTATTGGGCCTAAATGCTTATTTGATTGTACATGGCCCAAAGATTGGCCAGATACAACACCAATTCCTATAAAATCTTCATTTAATATGTTATATTCTAATGAAGTAAAGAAAAAAGTTTTAGAAAATTGGAAGGAATATGGATTTAAATAGGAGGGTATATAATGACCAAAGAATATGATACCTTTATTGAGAATATATCGGATCTTAAAGAAGGAGAGGAAATAGAGTTAACAGTAAGAGATCTCTCTAACCTAAAAGCGGTTGATGTAAGAGGGATTATAAGTAAGTCTCAGGAGAAATTATCAGGGAGTTCAAAACTATGGATAAGGGATCTAATGGGAAGACTCGATCCTGATCCTTGGGCTATAAAGATATTGGAAAATATAAGAATCGTCAAAAAACCAAAAGGACTTTGAATCTTAGATATAGTTTGAAGTTAGACTTTAGGTTATTCTATTATATTAAAAATTAGAATTAGATATATATTATCATAATTTTCTGTTTGACCACTTGACAATTGTATAAAATCAGTATATATATACCTTTATGTTTGAAAGTTTGATAGAAAAGTTAAATTCTGTATTTAAGAGATTAAAGGATAGGGGAAAACTAAATGAAAGTGATGTAAATGAAGCCCTTAAGGAAATACGTATAAGTCTATTAGAAGCTGATGTTAATTACAAAGTTGTGAAAGAATTTATTAACTCTGTAAAGGAAAGGGCGATAGGTAAAGAAGTTTTAGAGAGTTTAACTCCAGGGCATCAAGTTGTTAAGATTGTTAATGAAGAACTTATAAGATTAATGGGTAGTACAAATTCTGCTCTTAATCTTTCCGGACCATTCCCAATTTCTATAATGCTTGTTGGTTTGCATGGTTCTGGGAAGACAACAACTGCAGGGAAGCTTGCTAAATTATTAAAGGATAAGAGATATAAGCCATACCTTGTAGCAGCTGATATATATCGTCCAGCTGCTACTGATCAGCTTAAGAAATTGGGGGATTATTTAGATGTAGATGTTTATATTCCGCAAAATGAAAGTAATCCAGTGGATATATGCATAAACGCGAAGAGATATGGAGAAAATAACGGGTATAATTTGCTTATAATTGATACAGCTGGAAGGCTTCATATTGATGAGCCTCTTATGGAGGAGCTTAAGAGTATAAAAAATACTATAGTCCCAAAAGAAATTCTTCTTGTAGCTGATGCTATGACAGGACAGGAGGCTGTAAATGTTGCATCAAGGTTTAATGATGTTCTTGATATAACGGGAGTAATACTTACAAAGATGGAGGGGGATGCAAGGGGTGGAGCAGCTTTATCAATTAGAGCTGTGACAGGTAAGCCGATAAAGTTTATTGGGATTGGAGAGAAGTTAGATGCATTGGAATCCTTCTATCCTGATAGAATGGCATCTCGAATATTGGGAATGGGAGATATAATATCTTTTATTGAAAAGGCTGAAGAGGCGTATGATGAAAGAAAGAGCAAGGAACTTGAAAGAAAAATAAGAAAAAATGAGTTTACTTTAGAAGATTTTAAAGAACAGATTCAGCAGATAAAAAATATGGGTTCAATAGAAGAATTGATTGGTATGATTCCTGGCTTTAATAAAATTCCTAATGTTAATGTTGACCCCAGTAGATTGAAGCGAATTGATGCTATAATTAACTCTATGACAAAAAAGGAAAGGCTTAACCATACTATAATTAATGGAAGTAGAAGGAAAAGAATTGCCAGGGGGAGTGGAACTTCTGTACAAGAGGTAAATAGATTATTGAAGGAGTATATAGCTATTAAGAAGATGATCCCTAAACTGAATAAGAGAGGTTTTAAGTCTTTATTTAAAGGACTATTTTAATATATAGGAGGTGATGTAAGTTTAATGCCTGTAAAGATTAGATTGGCGAGAGTGGGGGCGAGGAACAAACCTTTCTATAGGATAGTTGTTGCTGATTCAAGGTCTCCTAGAGATGGAAAATTTATTGAAAAAGTTGGAATATATAATCCACTGAAAGACCCATATGAGGTTGTCCTCAAAGAGGATAGAATTAAAGAATGGTTAAGTAGGGGAGCACACCCTACACATACTGTAAAACATTTAATTAAAAAGTATATTGATATTAGTAAAATCAAGAATAATTAATCTAAAGTGGAGGTTGAAGAGATGAAAGAGTTGATAGAGTTTATTGCAAAATCACTCGTAGATAATCCTAACGCAGTGAAAGTTTCAGAGGTAGAGGGTGAAAAGACCTCAGTTATTGAACTTTCTGTAGCTAAGGAAGACCTGGGAAAGGTAATTGGAAAACAGGGGAGAACTGCAAGGGCTATAAGGACTATATTAAGTGCCGCTTCTACAAAGGTTAAAAAGAGGTCTGTATTAGAGATTATTGAATAAAAAATACCCCTATTAACAGAATAATAATTATTAAAAAATAGGAGATAGGCGTCTATAAAGGCGCCTTCTATTTTAGAACATCATGAAGAAGTTTGAAATATTGACTATTTTCCCTTCTTTATTTACATCCCCTTTTAATGAGAGTATTATAAAAAGAGCAAGGGATAAAAATATAATTGAAATCAATGTCTATAATTTAAGGGATTATACCTATGATAAACATCGTGTAGTAGATGATTATCCCTTTGGCGGCGGAGCTGGTATGGTGATGAAACCAGAGCCTATAATAAATGCTATTGAGTCTTTGAGAGTTAAGGGAAGCAGGATTATACTAACAACTCCCCAGGGTAAATTGTTTACTCAGGAATATGCTAAAAGATTATTGAATTTTGATCATATAATAATAATATGTGGTAGATATGAAGGAGTTGATGAGAGAACAAGGAATTTTGTTGATGAAGAGATATCTATTGGAGATTATATATTAACAGGTGGGGAACTCGCTGCAATGGTTATAATCGATGTAATTACAAGAATGATACCTGGAGTATTGGGTAATATGGAATCTATATCAAATGAGTCATTTTTTGAATATCTTTTAGAGGGTCCTCAATATACAAGACCAAGGGAGTATCGGGGTATTAAAGTACCTGATATTTTACTTTCTGGTGATCACAATAAGATAAAGGAATGGAGAAGAAAAGAGTCTTTAAAAAGAACATTAGAGAGAAGACCGGAGCTTTTAAAAAAGTCAAGGCTTTATCCTGAGGATATGGAATATTTATTAGAACTAAGGAGGAAGAAAGATGAATATAATAGATAAAATAGAAAAGAGTATGGTTAGGTCAGATCTACCTGACTTTAATCCTGGGGACACAGTTAAGGTATATACAAAGGTAAAAGAGGGAGAGAAGGAAAGAATTCAAATATTTGAGGGGGTTGTAATAAGTAAGAAAAGAGGGAATAATAGAGCTACCTTTATTGTAAGGAAAATATCCTATGGTGTGGGTGTTGAAAGGATATTCCCTCTTCATTCTCCATCAATTGAAAAAATTGAAGTTGTTCAGGAGGGAAGAGTTAGAAGAGCAAAGTTATACTATCTAAGAAGTAGAGTGGGTAAATCTGCAAAGATAAAGAAGAAGATTACAATTCCGATAATAAAAGAGAGTACAATAAAGGGTGATAATACAACAGAGGATCATGAGTCTTGAAGAAAAATATTCCAGGAATGGATATAGGTATATTGCTGGTATAGATGAAGCTGGGAGGGGTCCCCTGGCTGGTCCTGTTGTTGCCTCTGCTGTTATCTTTGATGTTGGATATTACAATCCATATATAAAAGACTCTAAGAAACTATCTCCACGGAAAAGAGAGAAGTTATTCAACGAAATAAAGAAAGATGCTATATCTATTGGAATAGGGATAGTTGATGAAGAGGATATTGATAAAATAAACATATTAAATGCAACAATCAAAGCTATGAAGAAGGCTCTTTTAGAATTATCTATAAAGCCTGATCTTCTGCTAATTGATGGTAATATACCATTGCCTACAGATATTCCCCAATTTAATATTATTGATGGAGATGACAAGATATTGTCAATATCTGCTGCTTCTATAATAGCAAAGGTTACAAGAGATAGGATTATGGATGAATATCATAAAATATTTCCTCAATATAATTTCTCATCTCATAAGGGATATGGAACAAAAGAGCATATTATAGCTTTAAAAAAGTATGGTCCATGTAAAATACACAGAAAGAGTTTTAAAGGCGTTAAATGAAGTTAGACATAGGGAGAGAGGGAGAAAAAATAGCATTAAGATATTTAAAGAGGCTAAATTATAAGATATTGGATAAAAATTATAGATGTAGATTTGGTGAAATAGATATTATAGCAAAAGACAAGGAAACTTTTGTATTTATAGAGGTAAAGATGAGAAGATCAAAGAATTATGGCCCTCCTGAACTTGCTGTAGATAAAAGGAAAAGAGAGAAGATAGGAAAAGTTGCTTTGAATTATATAACTAAAAATAATATAAAAGATAAAGATATGAGATTCGATGTAGTAGCAATAGACATGTCTAGCGAAAAAGGAGATATAAGACTTATAAAGAATGCTTTTGAGTTATGATTTATTTCCCTATAAATCTCCTGATAAATAATAGAAGATGTACTGTAATAGGTGGTGGTAATGTAGCGGAGAGGAAAGTTGTTTCTTTGCTTGAAGCTGGTGCAAATGTAAAGGTGATAAGTCCAGAAATTACACCTAAACTTAAATCTCTTTTTGAAAGCGGAGAGATTGATTATATAAAAAGAGATTATATCTATGGTGATTTAAAGGGGTCCTTTTTAGTATTCGCTGCTACAGATAATAATCTTACAAATGAAAAAGTGTTCAAAGAATCAAGGGATGAAAATATTCTTCTTAATATAGTGGATGATCCTGAAAGATGTGATTTTATAATGCCTTCTATTGTAAGAAGAGGGGAGCTTTTAATATCTATATCAACAAGTGGAAATAGTCCTGCTCTTTCAAAGAAAATCAGGGAAGAGCTTGAGGAATTATTTGGGGAAGAATATAAAATATTCTTGAAATTAATGGGAATAATTAGAAAAAGATTGTTAAAAGATAAATCTAAGGGTAGTAAAGAACGGGAAAATATCTTTAAAAGGATTGTATATTCTGATGTTTTGAGATATATAAAGGAGAATAATAGAGAAGAGATTAATTCTACATTGGTTGAGATAGCTGGGAAGGATTATTCTCTTGATAAATTGGAGTTTAAGGATTGATTATGGGATACATATTAATTGTAATATATATTATTGCAACACTCATAAATATTTCATATATAATAACAACAAAGAAAGTTTTTGGCAAAATAGGGGTGTTAAGTCTCTATCTCGCTTTTATAATTCATACAATATATATAATATTAGCGTATGTTAAAGTTGGATATACTCCGGTAACAAATATAAACGAAGGGCTATCATTCTTGGCATGGTGTGTGGTAGGTATATATATTCTTCTTCAATACAGATATAAGATTACAATTCTTGGAGCATTTGCATCACCTCTAGCCCTTATACTGATATATTCATCATCAATAATCCCTCAAAAGATTATATTAAGATCTCCACTATTAAAAAGTTTATGGTTACCAATTCATGTATCGTTGCTACTTGCAGGAGAAGGGATATTTGCTTTAGCATTCTGTGCAGGTATCATGTATCTTATTCAAGAAAGACAATTGAAATCTAAAAAAGTAGGTATATTCTATTATAGGCTTCCATCTCTATATATATTGGATGAGATAAATGCCAGATGCTTAATGTATGGTTTTCCTTTATTAACCCTTGGAATAATAACGGGGTCTATCTGGGCGGAATATGCATGGGGGTCTTACTGGAACTGGGATCCCAAAGAAACCTTTGCTCTTATTACATGGTTAATATATGCTGCTTTAATACATGGGAGGCTTGCCACAGGATGGAGGGGGAGAAGAGCAGCGATAATGGCTATAATAGGATTTTTTTCTATCCTTTTTACATTTATGGGGGTAGCCTTTATTTTCCCTAAGTCCCTCCATAATTTGAGCAATTTCTGATGAATATAATTGTTTTAGGTCTTAATCATAAAACAGCTCCGGTAGAAATAAGAGAGAAATTAGCTTTCTCAGAGGATATAATAGAGGATGCTTTAAAAAAGCTATGTGGTATAGAAGGTATAAAGGAAAGTCTTATTCTATCCACATGCAATAGGGTTGATATATTAGTTGTTGCAAGGGATTATCATGCAGGGGTAAATGGGATTAAGAAATTTCTATCAAATTATCATAACATTCCTGTATCAGATTTTGAGGAATGTTTATATATATATGATACAGATTATGCTATAAAACATATATTTAAGGTAGCGTCAGGACTTGATTCTATGGTGATTGGGGAGCCTCAGATATTTGGTCAAATAAAGGATGCTTATACACATACATGTAATGCTAAGACTTCGGAAGTAATATTAAATAAATTTCTTCATAAGAGCTTTCAGGTAGCAAAAAGAATAAGGACTGAAACAACTATAGGGGAACGCGCCATATCAGTAAGCTATGTTGCAGTAGAACTGGCAAAAAAGATATTTGAGAATTTACAGGATAAGGGAGTAATGTTGATTGGAGCTGGTGAAATGTCTGAATTAGCAATGAAGCATCTGATATCCAATGGAGTAAAGAATATAATTATAACAAATAGGACATATGAAAGAGCTGTGGAACAGGCAAATAAATATAATGGAATTCCTATAAAATTTGAAGAACTTTATTCCTATCTTAAAGATGTTGATATAGTCATAAGTTCCACAGGCTCAAAGGACTACATACTGAGGTATAATGATATACATGATGTTATAAAATTAAGAAAGAATAAGCCGATGTTCTTTATAGATATAGCAGTTCCAAGGGATATTGATCCACTGATTAATGAAATAGGCAATGTATATTTATATGATATAGATGATCTTCAAGGAGTTGTAAATAGTAATATAAAAGAGAGGGAGAAGGAGGCAGTAAAGGCTGAGAGGATAATAGAACATGAGTATAAACAATTTTATAAATGGTTATCTTCTTTATCACTAACCCCGGTAATTACCTCTTTAAGAAACAGAATGGAGGATATAAGAAGGAGAGAACTTGAAAAGACCTTATCAAAGTTTAAAGATTTTGATGATTCTCAAAAAAAGGCATTGGATATATTAACTACGTCTATCGTAAATAAGATACTACATTCCCCTATAACAAATCTTAAAAAGAGTGCTGAAACCTCCGAAGGTGGTATATATATAGATGCTATAAGAAAGCTATTTTCCTTAGAGGAGGATAAGGAGGATGATTTAGATAATGAAGAATAATATTGTAATAGGAACGAGAGGAAGTAAACTTGCTCTCTGGCAAGCTAATTATGTAAAGAGAGAAATAGAAAGATTATATCCGGATGTAAAAATAGATTTAAAAATTATAAAGACAAAGGGAGATATTATTCGTGATGTTCCTCTATCCAGGATTGGAGGAAAGGGTCTATTCGTAAAAGAGATTGAAGAGAGTTTAATAAGAGGGGATATAGATATTGCTGTGCATAGTATGAAGGATCTACCTACGATTCTCCCCGATTCTCTCCATATATCGGCTGTTACAGAAAGAGAAGATCCAAGGGATATTTTAATATCGAGGAATGGGTTATTATTGAAAGATCTACCTAATGGTGCGAATATAGGGACAAGTAGTCTTAGAAGACAGGCTCAACTTTTACATATCAGACCGGATCTAAATCCTGTTTCTTTAAGGGGGAATCTTGATACAAGAATAAAAAAATTGACTGGAAAGGGATTAGATGCTATAATAGTAGCATATGCAGGTGTTTTAAGAATGAAATATGAAGATAAAATAACAGAATATCTTCCATTTCTTCCAGCAATAGGTCAAGGGGCATTAGGAATAGAATCCAGAATCAATAACAAAGAGATAAATTATATAGTAAAACAGTTAGATCATTTTGAAACAAATTTGGCTATTAAGTGTGAAAGGTCTTTCTTAAAAAGGCTTGAGGGGGGATGTCAGGTTCCAATTGCAGGATTCGCTGAGGTTAATGGAGATCAAATAAAGATGACCGGACTTGTGGGAAGTGTTGATGGAAAGAATATAATAAAAGAAAGCATAGAGGGATATGCGGATAAAGCTGAGGAATTAGGGATATATTTAGCTGAAACTATTCTGAGTAAAGGTGGAGATTCAATATTGAGAGAGGTATATGGGAAGTAAAGGTATAGTATATCTTATAGGAGGGGGCCCCGGAGACCCGGGTTTACTTACTATTAAGGGGAAGGAGTATATTGAGGAATCTGATGTAATTATATATGATTACTTGATTAATGAAGATTTACTCAAATTAGCAAAAGAAGATTGTGAACTTATATATGTTGGTAAGAAAGAAGGAGTTCATACATTACCTCAGGATGAGATAAATAGTTTGATAATAAAGAAGGCAAAGGAAGGGAAAAAAGTTGCGAGACTTAAGGGTGGAGATCCATTTATATTTGGAAGAGGTGGAGAAGAAGCTGAAATATTAGCAGAAGAAGGGATCTCATTTGAAGTTGTTCCTGGAGTGACATCCGCTATATCTGTTCCTGCCTATGCAGGTATTCCATTAACCCATAGAGATTATACTTCAACGGTTGCCTTCATAACAGGGCATGAAGACCCCTCAAAGAATGGTTCTAATATCCCATGGGATAAGATATCTACTGGAGCAGGGACTATTGTATTCCTTATGGGGATGAAGAACATATCTGATAACGTTAAGAGATTAATTGATAATGGTAGGGATAAGAATACACCAGTTGCTCTTATAAGGTGGGGTACAAGGTCTAATCAAGAAACATTGGTTGGAAAGTTGGAAGATATAGATATAATCGCAAAGGAGAAAGGATTTAAACCACCAGCAGTAATGGTTGTAGGAGAGATAGTAAGGTTGAGAGATAGACTGAATTGGTTTGAGAATAGGCCCCTATTTGGCAAGAGAATATTGGTTACAAGAGCAAGAGAACAGGCAAGTGAATTAGCAGAAAGGATCAGAAGGCTTAGTGGAGATGTTGTAGAGTTTCCTGCTATAGAAATAGTTCCTACAGATAACTGGAGAGATTTAGATGATGCTATTAAAAATATTGATAAATATGACTGGATAATATTTACGAGCATAAATGGTGTTAAAATCTTTTTAGATAGGCTTAAAACGCTTTCCTATGATATAAGGCATCTTAAAGGATTGAGACTATGTGCTATAGGGCCTAAGACATCCTCTCTTCTTGAAAGTTTGATGATAAATATAGATATTGTTCCATCAAAATATAGAGCGGAGTCTATAATTGAAGAGTTTAAGAAAGAGAACATAAATGGTAAAAGAATCCTTCTCCCCAGAGCTAAGGAGGGTAGAGACATACTCCCCAAAAAATTAAGGGAATTGGGAGCTATAGTAGATGAGATCCCTATCTATAAGACTATAAGGCCTAATAGAGATGTTGATAAAATAAAAAATTTATTTATGAGAAAGAAGATAGATATAATAACCTTTACAAGTTCATCAACAGTTAAGAATTTTATAGAGATGTTTAAACAGAATGAGATATTAAGGCTTATTGATGGGGTTAAAATAGCTTCAATAGGTCCTGTAACATCTAATACATTGGCAAGTTTTGGAATAAATCCAGATATAATGCCAGAAAAGTATACAATACCAGGCTTGGTAGAAGCCATATTAGATTATTATAATTATAATAAGGGTAAATCATGATAGGGATATCAAAATTATATTGTGGTAGTGTTGAAGTATCTGATCCTCTGAGATATGGTAGGAAATCAAAAAGATTACCATCACATCTATTACAATTCTCAGAGGATAAAAAACCTGTTGTAGTCTGGAATGTTGGAAGGAGATGTAATCTCAGGTGTATTCATTGTTATTCTCAGTCAAGAAATACATATTATCCTGATGAATTAACAACTGAAGAGGGAAAAAAATTTCTTAGGGATATTGCTTCCTTCGGTTCTCCTGTGATTCTATTCTCAGGAGGAGAACCATTAATGAGAGAGGATATTATAGAACTGGTGAGCTATGCTACAAATTTAGGATTAAGAGCTGTTATATCTACAAATGGAACATTAATAACAAAAGAGCTTGCAAAAGAACTTAAAAAGATAAACCTTTCATATGTTGGAGTAAGTCTTGATGGTATGAAAGATATAAATGATAGATTTAGAGGTATAAATGGAGCATTTGATATGGCTCTTAAAGGAATAAGAAATTGCAAGGATGCAGGAATAAAGGTTGGATTGAGATTTACAATTAATAAACGGAATTTCAAAGAGATACCAGATATATTCAAGCTTATTGAAGAAGAGAAGATCCCAAGAGTATGTTTCTATCACCTTGTATATGCTGGTAGAGGGAGCAAACTTATTAATGAAGACCTATCCCATGAAGAAACCAGAGAAACTGTTGATATTATAATTAATAAGACGAAGAATTTGCATGATAAAGGAATGAAGATAGAGGTATTAACCGTTGATAATCATGCAGATGGTGTATATCTATATTTAAGACTTCTTAGAGAAGGTTCAGAGAGAGCTCAGGAGGTCTTGAATCTTCTTAAGATGAATGGAGGTAATAATTCAGGTGTCGGGATAGGATGTGTAGATAGTATTGGAGATGTTCATGCTGACCAATTCTGGAGTCATTACTCCTTTGGAAATGTTAGAGAAAAACCGTTTAGTGAAATATGGGCAGATACAGAAAATGAGCTTATGAAGATGCTTAAGGATAAAAAGAGGTATGTGAAGGGAAGGTGTTCCAAGTGCAGATGGCTTGATATATGTGGAGGGAATTTTAGAGTCAGAGCTGAAGCGGTTACTGGGGATATATGGGCACCAGATCCAGCATGCTATTTAACAGATAAAGAAATAGGATTGGAGGACTAAATGCATTTTCCAGAATATAGAGCAAGAAGATTAAGAAGGAATAAAAATTTTAGAGATATGATAAGGGAAACGAAACTGGATGTTAAAGATTTTATATGTCCAATGTTTGTTACATATGGTAATAATATAAAAAGAGAGATAAAATCTATGCCAGGCCAGTTTCATCTATCTGTTGATAATCTTCTATCAGAAGCTAAGGAGATATATAGTCTTGGTATACCTGCTGTACTCTTGTTTGGTATTCCAGAGAATAAAGATGATTATGGATCATCTGCATATGATTACAATGGGATAATTCAAGAGGGTATAAAGAGGATAAAAAATGGGATTCCTGAGCTTATAGTAATCACAGATGTATGTTTATGTGAATATACAAGTCATGGACATTGTGGAATTATAAAGGATGGAGATGTAGATAATGATGCTACGCTTGAACTTCTGGCAAAGATGGCATTATCCCATGTTAAGGCAGGGGCAGATATGGTTGCTCCATCAGATATGATGGATGGTAGAGTAGCTGCAATAAGAGAGGCTCTTGATAGTGAAGGATTCCAAAATATACCTATTATGTCCTATTCTGCAAAATATGCATCAAGCTTTTATGGACCATTTAGGGATGCAGCCTATTCAACCCCAAAATTTGGCGATAGAAAATCATATCAAATGGATCCCGGAAATAGCGACGAGGCTTTAAGAGAGATTGAGATGGACATAGATGAGGGGGCGGATATTGTTATGGTAAAACCAGCACTTTCATACCTTGATGTTATATATAGAGTAAAGCAGATATTTGGATATCCTCTGGCTGCATATAATGTTAGTGGAGAATATGCGATGATAAAAGGGGCATCAAAATTGGGGCTTATAGATGGAGAAAAGGTTATGATGGAGGCTCTTATAAGCATAAAGAGAGCAGGGGCAGATATGATAATAACATACTTTGCAAAAGAGGCTGCTACACTCCTTGAAGGTTAATGAACTCAGATTAATATTTTGGGAACTTACATCCCAGTGTAATCTTAGGTGTATCCACTGTAGAGCAGAAGCTACAGAGGAGCCATTCATAAATGAATTGAACACTGAAGAGGCGTATTCTTTAATAGATTCGATAATATCCTTTTCAAATCCGATTCTAATTCTAACCGGTGGCGAACCATTGTATAGAAAAGATATATTTGATATAGCATCCTATGCCAATAGTAGAGGGCTTAGGGTTGCACTGGCAACCAATGGAACATTAATAGATGAAGAGATTGCAAAAAAGGTACTTAATTCAGGAATAAAAAGGGTTAGTATAAGTATTGATGGGTCAAATAGGAATACCCATGATAGTTTTAGAGGATTTAGCGGTTCTTTTGATGACGCCATTAATGGATTTTATAATCTAAGAAAACTTAATATAGAGGTTCAGTTTAATACAACAATAGCAAAACATAATATTAATGAGGTAGAGGATATATATAAATTAGCAAAAGAGATGGATGCATGCGCTTTGCATATATTTATGCTTGTTCCTGTGGGATGTGGGGTTGAAATAGCGGATAGGGAAATGGTCTCAAAGGAAGATTACGAAAGAATTTTAAATTGGCTCTATAATAAATCTATAGAGGATAGAAGTTTAGAACTGAAGGCTACATGTGCTCCGCACTATTTTAGAATAATGAAGCAGAGAATGAAAGAACATAAGAGAGATACTATTAAAAAGGGGCATGGAATGTCAGCTATGACAAGAGGATGCCTTGCGGGAAGTTCTGTATGTTTTATATCAAGGATAGGTAATGTCCAGCCATGTGGCTATCTACCAGTTGTTGCTGGTAATATAAGGAAGGAATCATTAGAAAAGATATGGAAAGAATCAGAACTCTTTAAGAACTTGAGAAATCCTTCAATGCTTAAGGGAAAATGTGGAAAATGTGAGTATAAGGTAATATGTGAGGGGTGCAGGGCAAGGGCATTTTACAATAGTGGTGATTATATGGATGAAGAACCATACTGCATTTATATACCCAAATCCTACCAATCTTCTTTATAAAAAATTTAGACTAAAAATAGATTAAAATTTACTGAATGATGAAAAGTTAACGGTCGCATAGTTAAAAATTGAGAAGGATATAAAAATCATTCCAGAGGATGGCTTATGTGCAGCTAAATTTAAGCATTTTTTGAAGATACTATTCAGAAGATATAATAAAAAATAGGTGTTTCCGGAATTTCTCAAAACCTTTTCAATTCTATACTTTCAATAAAAACATTTCTATCCTTTTTAGCTTTCTTATCATAAAAATCATTAAAGAATGAAATTTCAAAAGAAACTGGTCGGGATTTATCAAGACTAAAATTAATTTTATAAGTTGAGAAAAATTTTCTTAGCTCTATTATTTGATTAAGTAATATTTTTTTACAATTTTTATCATTTGAAAATATCTTTATGCTTAGTTTTGCATATTGATTTAAAGCAGACGTCCCTTTAGCATTAACAATCAATTCATAATCACCCTTTTCTAACTTATAAACTGGTGTAAAAATAGTACCATTCCATAGCATTACTAACACCCTATTTTTAAATGGAAAATTTTTTGAAAAGAAACAGTCGCTAAAAGATATTTTATAAGCTTTCCTTAATGGAACCTTCATTGGTATCCGTTGAAAATCGTTCAAAATTAATATTCCTGGATTTATAGAGTAAATATCCAATCTTGTTTCACCTTTTCTCCCTATCGATTTTAATATGAATTTTTTATCTATTGAGGCTATAAAATATTGTAGCTTTTCTATCTTACTTTCATAACATTTTTGATTAAAGCAGTCAATATTACTGGGTAACCCAAATTCCGAAATAGGAAGGTCAAACAAGCCAAAAAGTTAGGGCCCTCCT
>CAZCTP010000047.1:0-21083 GCA_964501575.1 uncultured Thermodesulfobacteriota bacterium | reverse complement strand
TAAATCAATCTAAAGGAGGTGCCCTATGAATGAAATATATATTTCATTATATCCAGTTATAGAGAACTTTACAATCAAAATCCTGTCTTTGCAAGGAAAAAAGTGATAGAGGTGTATAGTAAGACAATGAATAAATCTCTTACAGCTAAAATATTAAAGACAAATAGGTGTGTTGTGAGAAAGATAATAAAAAGATATGAATTATAAAGTTTCACATTATCAGTGGACAGCTATAGATGTAAAGACAAGGATAAGGTTTTTAAGCTATTCATATAAAAAGAGTTTTTCAAATGGATTATCTTTTATGTTAACAACAATATATTTTCTTATGATGCTTGGTATTAGTCATAATATTACTCTTCAAACAGACAATGGAGAGGAATTTGGAGGTGAATCAGTAGATAAACTTGAGTATATAAATAGGCAGATATTAGAACCTCTGGGTGCGAGATTGATTCATATACCTAAGGGTAAGAAGGAGTGGAATACGTTTGTAGAGAGATCACATCAGACAGATGATAATGAGTTTTATATACCGGGGTTAGAACTGTGTCAGGATGTGAAGGAATTTTTCTTAAGGGCAATGAGATGGGAGTTGATGTATAATACAAAGAGAAAACACTCTACAATAAAAATAACACCAATGGATAAGCTCTTATCGTATAAAGATATATCCAAGTATGTTGCTATTTTCCCTATAATGAACCTTGATATACTTGGAGCCAATATGCAAATTTTCTTTCACAAAAAAGATCAATTATTAACCGGTGCCGATGTCCTAACCAACGACTTTATTTATCCTGGCTTGGAAATATATCAGGAGATAGGTGGTAAGAGGATAGAGGTTTGGGGGTAAGTTCAGGGTTTTGGGGGTCTAAAACTTCCTTTATATATGGTTTTGAGGTTAATTCCTTATGATAGGAGGTATCCCCTGATAATAGATCTTGTGCTTGTATATTCAACCTACTTGGGTGGAAGTGATAGAAATGGTGGTTCAGGTATAGCTATTGATTTAGCCGGTAATGCTTATGTAACTGGAGGAACTTTATCTGCAGATTTTTCTACCAAGTCTCCTATTCAGGGGAGTAATAAATGACATTATGATATATTTATAACCAAGATAAACCTTGCTGGTAAATCCCTTGTTTATTCTACTTACCTGAGTGGGAATTATAGTGACTATGGTTTTGGTATAGCTGTTGATTCTAATTGGAGTGTTTGTGTAACTGGAACAACTTATTCTGCTGATTTTCTGACTAGAAATCCATATCAAGAGAGTAATGCAGGAAGCTGTGATGTATTTGTAGCTAAAATAGGAGAGATTTTATCCTTCTCTATAGCAACCGGGGATCTCGATGGGAATGGTAAGGATTAAGTGATAATAGACTTTGGTTCAAATGATGGTATATGGGTAAGATATAACAACAGCAATTAGGTCAAACTCCATAACTGAAAGGGCAAGAGAATAGGTCTAAGAGATAATTAAGAAGATATATTTAGATAGGGGTATTAATCAGTACGGGGTTCAAAAACAAGATTGGATTTTTAGAGTTTTTCTTTAATCTTTTTAATAGGAAACGAAATTAATACTTATTTATTAGATTGCTCAATATCAACAACCTTTATATTGAAGGTAAGGTCTTTACCTGCTAAAGGGTGGTTGAAATCAATAATTATACTTTTTTCAGTTACATCCTTTACTGTTCTTGGTATCAATCTTCCATTTTGATCTCGTAATCCTACCACCATACCCTTCTTAGGATTAAAATTTTTGGGTAAAGATTTTTTTGGAAACTCTCTTACTAAGCTTTCATCTCTCTTTCCATACGCATCCTCCGCCTTTATAGTTACTCTCTTTTCTTCATTTAATTTCATTCCTTCTACTGCTTTATCAAAACCTGGTATTATCTGTCCACTTCCCACAGTAAACTCCAATGGCTTTCCTGTTTTTGACTTGTCAAATATAGTACCATCCTTCAATATTCCGGTATACTCAACCTTTACTCTATCACCTTTTTTAACCACTCTCTTTACAGCTACTTTTTGGGAAACTATTCCTTTTTGTATGCCTTTCCCTAACTCCTTTTCGCCTCCATTAGCAGTATCCCAATCTTTTCCATATCCGTTAATTAGAATAAGTCCTACTATTAAAAACAATACTAAACTAATTCTTTTTAGCAATGTTAAATTTGTAATTTTTTCTATCATTTTTAGCTCCTTTTTAATAGTTTATGAAATATTACCATAATTTATAAATATAAGCAAGAATTGAATCTAATAAAAATTTCCAGATATAGGAAGCTATATTGTTGATAAACATGCCGTTGTTTTTCCAATCAGCTTTAGATATTATGTTAAGAAAGTAATTGCAAAAGAGATTTCTTCTCTTTTATACAACAAATAAATCCAAAAATAAGGATCATCATATATAACCAGACACATCTTAATGAAGTCTCAAAAGAAATATGCAGGATTTTTGGGGAATGAGTATAAATTCAATTTATCTATTTAAAAGTAGTTTTTGAGATAAGTGGTCCGTCCTTACTTATAATTATCTCAGAATCCTCTATTGCTTCATAGGGCCCATGTTCTAAGCCTGGAAGATTACATTGATAGGTTCCTGCTCTTAATATATCATCTCCTACCCTAAATGCTCCCTTAAGTATAAACATATCCTCTGTTGATGGATGAGAATGTCTGGGGGTCACAACACCAGACTTTATTTTCATTATGGCAAAGGTAGCTCCTGTATCCTCATCAATATTTAATATCTTACACCACACCCCATCACCCAATTCTTTCAAATTTTCCCAATTTAATGAATTTGTATCTAAAGTAACACCTTTTTTCATGCGCTCCTCCTTATTTACATTTACAACTCTAAATATTTAGACAAATTATATAACGCTAAGATTCAATATCTTTTTAGGAGTTATAGGCAGATTTTTTATACTTAACCCGGTGGCATCATATATAGCATTTGCTATAGCAGGAGCTACAGCTACCAATCCAGGCTCACCCACCCCCTTTGCTCCATAGGGTCCCTTATCCTCATAGGCTTCTACAATTATGGGTTTAACTTCTGGCATGTCAGGAGCCTTAATAAGCTTATATCCCCAGAATGATGGATTTTTAATCCTTCCCTGTTCGATTATCATCTCTTCTGAAAGAGCATAACCTATCCCTTTATTAATCATTCCCTCAATCTGTTTCTTTACATTTACCGGGTTTATCGCAAATCCAACATCATGGGCAGCTATAAAATTAATAACCTTAACCTTTCCTGTCTCCCTATCAACCTCCACTTCTGCAACGTGAGCTGCATATACCAATGAAGGATTTGAAAAGAATGGAAATCCTTCTATCATCACAGGCTTTACATCAGGATAAAATGACCCTGTTCCTATTATTGGCCCTCCCTTTATATATATGCTCATAGCTGCAAGTTCAGCTATATATAAACCCCTCTCAGGCATTCCCTTTACATATACCCTTTTATTATTAATTTCAAGATCATCTACATTGGCTTCAAGCAACTCTCCTGCCATATTTAAAAGTTTACTCTTTACATCTATAGCTGCTTTTTTTACAGCATTTCCTATAGTAAATGTAACCCTGCTTCCTATTGTCCCATAATCATAGGGAGTTGTATCTGTATCTGAAGTAACTATGGCTATATCCTCCATATCAATACCAAGCTCTTCGGATACTATCATTGCAAGACCGGTTGGAGAGCCTCCTCCAACATCAGTAACTCCGGTTAGTAGAGTAACCCCGCCATCCTCATTCAGTTTTATAATGGCAGATGAGGAAAGATAACCACTACTATAAACCATACAACCTATCCCTATTCCTTTATTCTTCACTTTCAAGCCCTTCTTATCATCCCAGTTCGATTCTCTTTTAACCCTTTCGATACATTCTCTTAAACCATCTGTTGTTATCTCCTGACCAGTAATTAATCTATCACCCTTTTTTATAAGATTCTTAAATCTCAATTCCAATGGATCCATACCAAGCTTTTCTGCTATAATATCCATTTGAGATTCATAGGCGAATGCAACTTGAGGATTTCCCCATCCACTCATTGAGCCAGTAAATACCTTATTCGTATATACACATAAAGCATCAATCCTGAGGTTTGGAATATTATATGGTCCAGAGGCAAATGTGAATCCATGGGATGTTATACCGGGTCCCCAGTCAGCATACGCCCCGGTATCATATATAAGTTTTATATCTCGAGCAACTATCCTTCCATCTTTAGTTACCCCAGTCCTGTATTCTGATATAACAGGATGTCTTGGAGCTCCCCCGATAAACTCCTCTTCTCTCCTTAAAACAATCTTTACAGGTTTTGATGTAATCTTAGCCAATAGCACACCAGGAAGAACCAGAGGAGCAATCATCTTTCCACCAAAGGATCCACCCACTTTAGGAGCAATAACCCTTATTTTTGAAAAAGGAAGGCCAAATACCTTTGATATAAATAGCTGGTCCTGAAAAGGACCTAATGTTGATGCATATACTGTTACTCTCCCTGAAATATCAAAACTCGCTATTACAGCCTTTGGTTCCATATAGGATGGATGAACCATATGGGTAGAGAATCTATCTTCAAATACAAGATCTGCTTTTTTAAATCCCTCTTCTACATCCCCTATTTGATGACTTATCTCAAAACAGACATTTCCATACCTCTTTGGATTCCACTGGGGTATATCGAGTTCATAATTCAGAAGCTCCTCATGAACCAAAGGAGAATCATCCTTTATAGCCTCTTCTGGGTCAAATACCGGAGGTAATTCTTCGTATTCTATCTCAATAAGTTCTAATGCTTCCCTTAAAATATCCTTATCAATAGCTGCAACTGCAACTACTGGTTCTCCTACAAAACGGACCTTCTTATAAGCCAATAAAGACTGATCTCTTATAGCAAAGCCGAACCTCTTCTCAGAGATATCATCTCCTGTAATTATTGCTTTAACTCCGTAAAGCCTCTCCGCCTTTTCTTTATTTATATTCACTATCCTTGCATGAGGATATTTACTCCTTACAAAGCCTCCGTAAAGCATATTTGGTAAAGAGATATCAGCACAATATTTTGCCTCCCCTGTTACCTTCTCCTTTCCATCAAGGATTAATCTATCCTTTCCTAATATATTAAATTCTTTCATATTACCCCCCTTATATCTGCATTCCTACATAATAACCTTCATGTATAGCCTCCATTGCCTTTCTCGGTTTCTTACAATCCCCTATTATATATATTTCTGGAATCTTCTCTCTGAGTAAATAATAGAGCTCTCTTAAGGGAACCATTCCTGTTGCCATTATCACTGTATCAGCCTCTATCTCTTTTTTATTAAACTCCTTATCTATTCCTATAATTCTATCTTCTCTGATCTCCATCACTCTCAATCCCATAATTATCTTCACTCTATATTGATAAAGCTTTCCCATTATATACGCCTTATTATAAACATCCATATCTTTGGCTATTTCAGAAAGCATCTCTATCAGGGTAATATCCTCTGCTATCCCATTTTCTGCAATAAAGTCTGCTGTTTCAACCCCGATTTCTCCTCCTCCAACTATCACAACCTTACCCCTTATATCTATTTCTCCCTTTAGAACATCTACAGCAAAAAATAAGTTCTTCTTTTCTACTATTAAATCTGAAGGTAATGCTGTCTTTGCTCCAGTAGAAATAACTACTACATCAGGCTTTACTTCCTCTAATATATCTTCTTTAGCTTCTCTATTTAATATTATATTTACGCCAGCCTTTCTACATTCCCTTTCTAACCATTCTATAACAAATCTTTTATAATCCTCCTTACCGATTGGGAGAGAGGCTATTTTTAGCTGACCACCTACACTATCCTCTTTCTCAACAAGTATTACTTCATGTCCTCTTAATGCTGAAACCCTTGCAGCCTCAAGCCCAGCTGGACCACCACCTATTACAAGTACTTTCTTTGAAAGAGAAGCAGGATATAATCTATATTTTCTTTCTTTACCTAAAGCTGGATTCTGAAGACAAGCTACCTGACATCTATTTACAAGGAGATTATTAAAACAGTTACAGCATCTAATACACATCCTTATATCATCGAATCTTCTCTCAAATACCTTTTCAGGAAATTCGGGATCAGCAAGAAATGGTCTGCCAAGGGCTATTATATCTGCTATTCCTTTCTTTAATATATCCTCCATAAGCATTGGATCATGATTCTGATAGCAGGAAAATACAGGAACTTTTACAGCTTTCTTTAATGCCTCTGTATATCTGATTGTTTGAGCCTTTGGACTCCTCATCGCGAACTGTCCTTCACCAAGATGAAGGCTTTCGTATGTTCCTATGATAGGGGATAAATATGATATACCTGTTTCTTCTAACCTTTTTGCAAACTTTATAGCCTCTTCCATATTGATCCCATCAGGTAAAAGCTCATCCATTAACAGCCTATATCCTACCGGGAAATTAGGACCGCATTTTTTGCGAATTCCATCAACTATCTCTAAGGGGAGCCTTATTCTTCTTTCAAAATCGCCTCCATAGCCATCGTTTCTCTTATTAAATCTTGGAGATACAAACTGTTGGAGTAGATAGGATGTAGCTCCATGTAATTCCACCATATCAAATCCAGATATCTTCGCCCTTAGGGCAGCTTCAATAAAGAAGGTTTTAATTCTTTCAATATCATCTATACTCAATATTCCTGGTTGAATCCATCCCTCTTGAGGTAGAAAACATGGTATACCAGAGGGAGAAACAGGATCCTTTCCCCACATCCCGGCATGATGGAGTTGTATGCATGCAACTGCTCCATTTAAGTGGATAACTTCAGATAATCTACGCAATCCTGATATATAAATATCTTCATCTATTCTTAACTGAGGATCTTTAAAGGTGTGTAATCCATCAACTGCTGTAAGCTCCACTATTACCATTGAAGCTCCACCCTTTGCCCTCTCTCCATAATAATATATAGTCTGTTCAGTAACCTCTCCTGTCACTGAACATATTTGTGTATACATAGCTGACATAACTATTCTATTCTTTAATTCAAGATTCCCTATAGATATTGGCTCAAATAAATTTTTAAGCATCTTTTAATCTCCTTTTATATACTCATCTATTCTTTTCAATAATCTCTCTTAATCCTCTTTTTAATAGAACCTTAGCCATCTCTTTCCT
Source organism: uncultured Thermodesulfobacteriota bacterium (assembly GCA_964501575.1). Classification (GTDB taxonomy): domain Bacteria; phylum Desulfobacterota; class CAZCTP01; order CAZCTP01; family CAZCTP01; genus CAZCTP01. Next base: position 13,879 of record CAZCTP010000047.1, on the reverse strand, counting down.
ATATTCTCTATCAGTCAATGGGTCTGATTCTGAAGAGATAATATTGGCCGCTTCTATAATCACATTCTCTTCGACTTTCTTCCCGACTAAAAAATCCTCTGTATTCTTAGCTCTTATAGCTGTCCTGGATAATGATCCCATTGCTATTCTTATATTCTTTATAACATTTCCATCAAGGGTTGCTAAAATAGAGAGTGCAATCAGGGATTCATCTGTAGAGGTGACTCTGGAAAGTCTTAAACTTACTCCATAACTCTCATCAGGAAGATTGGGAACCTCAATTTCTCTTAAGATCTCATCAGAATAAAGATTTGTTTTAAAAGGTCCGGAAAAAAATTTATCTATCGGGACTACCCTTTCTCCATTTATCCCGGATGTTTTAAGCTTTGCTTCAGCTACTATAAGAGGAAGGACCGGATCTGCATAGGGAGCTGCGTTACATATATTTCCTCCAAGTGTAGCCATATTTCTTATATGGGGAACTGCAAAAGATTTTATAAAATCAAAGAGGAAAGGAAATCTTTCTCTAATTGCTGAATAGTTTAAAAGGGAATCAAAGGTTGTTAAAGCACCTATTCTTAAACCAGATTTTTTATCATACTCTATATAATCAAGCTCTTTTATATTTTTAAGCCCAATAATAAATTCCGGTTTTTCCCATCCCATCTTTAATTTTATTAATAAGGCTGTTCCTCCAGCCATAATAAGAGCTTTATCTTTTTTCTTGGATAATAATGATAAAGCTTCTTCAAGATTACCTGGGGTCAAATATTCAAATCTTGGTAATACCATAACTCACCTTCCCTTTCATAAAAAATCTTTATAGAAGATTTGAAAACTATATTCTATTTTTTCTTTTATTAAAAAAACTACCATCTCTTTTTATAATACCGAATTTTTTAAATAATTTAATATTCTTCATATATTTATACCTATATATGCTCCATCATGGATTGCATCCATAAGTTTTCTCGGCTCTCTGCAATCTCCTATAAGATAAATCTCTTTTATCTTTCCCTTAAGCTCTTTAAAAAGCTTATTATTGGGATCTCCACCCCATGCAATAACAACACTATCGCATTCAACAAACTCCCTTTCTCCTTCTTTATTAACCTCCTCTATAAATACTCCTTTCTCAAGGATCTCTGTAATCCTTCTTTGAGTCAATACCCTTACCCCATATTCATGAAATTTCCCCAATATATAATATTTTACCAACGGTTCCATATTCCAGGCTATCTCAGGGTATTTTTCTATAATTGTAACCTCATATCCCTTTTCAGCAAGAAATTCTGCTGTTTCTGTTCCAACAAGACTACCCCTCTCTATAACAACTTTTTTGCCAATTACTTCCACTTCTCCGGTTAATACATCATAGGCATGGAAAACATTATTTCTATCAATTCCAGGAACTTCTGGTATATATGGAGTCATTCCGGTTGCTAATATAAGGACATCAGGGTTAAACTTCTCTATCATATCTGAATCTGCCTCTTTATTAAGTTCGATTTTAACTCCATTCTTCTCACACTGATTTTTTAACCACTCTAATACAACCGTCTTAAACTCCTGCTTGCCAGGAGGGATAGCGGTTAAGATAAGTTGACCACCGAGTTCTCCTTCCTTTTCATATAATGTAACATCATGTCCTCTAAGCGCTGAAATCCTTGCAGCTTCAAGGCCTGCGGGGCCCCCACCAATAATTAAGACTCTTCTCTTCTTCTCTATTGGATATATATAATATTCTTCTTCTCTACCCAGTGATGGGTTCTGAGCGCATGTTGCAGCCCAATTCTTTAAATATACACCCATACATTCATTACATCCTATACACAACCTTATATCTTCCGCCCTACCCTCATATAGCTTTTTAGGAATTTCGGGATCGGCAAGAAGCGGTCTTGCAAGTCCTATAATATCAGCCATTTCATTTTCCAAGACATCAACCATCATATTTGGATCCCCAAGCCTCCCTGCTACTATAACAGGTATATTTACAGCCTTCTTTATCTCCTTTCCATAACCGGTAGCAAATCCTTTTTTAGATCTTATGGAAAATAATTGAGGGAAGGATTCATAGGCCCCGGCTGTGACAGATATATATGAAACTCCCTCTTTTTCTAAGGCTTTTGCAAATTCTATTGCCTGATCTATAGTAATTCCCCCGGGGAGCCATTCATCCCCATGTAGTCTATATCCTATTGGAAATTTCTCCCCACATACTCTCTTAACCTCTCTTACACATTCGATAGGAAATCTCATCCTCTTTTCAATACTTCCTCCATATTCATCATCCCTTTTATTAGTCCTTGGAGAGAAAAAGTAAGCAAGTAAATAGGATGTAGCTCCATGAAACTCTATCATATCAAATCCAGCCATCTTAGCCCTCAACGCAGCTTCACCGAATAGTCTGACTAATTCTTTAATCTCTTCCACGGTTAGCCCTCTTATCTTAAGAGGTCCTTGAGGAAAGGGTAATTCCATATCAGAGGGACCCACAGGTTCCTGGCTCCTAATACATTGAGCCCCTGCATGCTGTAGTTGTATAGTCGCTATAGCGCCATTATCCTTAATAGCTTCTGCCAGATAGTGTAAACCAGTACCATAGCTATCATTATCTATTCTTAATTGACAGGGACAGGCGAAGTTATTTGAAGAGATTGCTGTTGCTTCAACTATTACCATTGATACTCCACCTTTAGCTCTTTCTCTATAAAAGGATAGCATTCTATCTGTAACCTCTCCGTTTACATTGGCAAGCTTTGTTTGATAGGGGACCATTACTATCCTGTTCTTCAGCTCTATTCCCCCAATCTCAATAGATTCAAACAGTGTTTTATATTTATTCATACATACCTCCCTTTAAAGGGATAAGCCCCAAAATCTCGAAAGAACTTCGGTTATTACAAATTTTATTTTTGATCCTTTTTTAAATACCTTCTTTCGATCAATTCTCCTTTCTGTGTCCTTCCAGCTACCCTTTCAAGAGTCATTGGTGGAACAAACTCAATATCTGCTCTAAATCTTAAAATATCCTTTATCTTCTGTTCTATCTCTTTTTTTAACCCTCCAAGCGCATCACTTCTTACATCAATCCCGTACTCAACTTTTATTTTAACTGGAGGTTTTACTCCGGGGCCAGGCTCGTCAAGAACAAGTCTCATCTCCCCTGTTGTTCTTGGATAGAAGCTATTTACCAGATTTTTCACAGCTAATGGATAAACATTTACTCCCTTTACTATTATCATATCATCAACTCTTGCAAGTATCTTCATCCTGTAACCTGGGGCTCCGCATACACAATCTTCAGTAAATAGCTGGACCAGATCTCCCCATTCATATCTTAAATAAGGAGTTGCCTCCTGCTCTAAGGATGTCAATACCCCTTCTCCAATAATACCATTCTCTATTGGAAGAGGCTCCTTGCTCTTTGGATCGATCAGATCGATAGCCCATATATGGTAATCATGGGAGACAATATGCATACCCTGATATTCCTTAGTATCACAGGATATATGATGAATACCAAACCCACCACCTGAAGAGTCATATAACTTCGCACCATATGCCTCTGTTATCTTCTTTCTGACCTCCGGGATTCCAGCACCCGGGGCTCCGGTACAAACAATTCCTTTAATCTTGAGCTCACCAACCTCCTTACCAATAACATCTGGAGCCCTTTCTATTAAATGTTCTGCCATTGGTGCTGTCATAACAATAAAATCAGGTCTCGTTATATCCATCATCTGGAGTATTCTCACACTTCCGGCTTCGCCTCCAACAGGAACTACTCTTACCCCCATTTTTTGCAAAGCCCTCACAACAGGAAAGCCGAGTATCCACATACTCATACCAAAAGCATGCAGTACTGTATGTCCTGGTCTTATTCCTGCTCTCCAGTACACCCTTGCCCATATTTCATCATTAACCTTAAGATCATTCTCTGTTAACGGATAGAAAGTTGGTTCTCCTGTAGTTCCGGAAGTAGAATGTATAGCAATAACCTTTTCAAGAGGAGCACATAGAAATGTTGTGTAGGGATGTCCAAGCTTTTTTAATGATTCTTCCTGTGCTTTTCTATTTTCCTCTTTATTTAAAAACATGGGAAGATTTCTAAAATCTTCCCATGTTTTCACATCCTCAGGCTTTATGCCAAATTCATCAAATTTTTTCTTATAAAACAATGGAGAGTTATCATAGCAATACCTTATGGCTTTTTTCAACTTCTTTAACTGAAGTTCTCTCATCTCCTCCATAGGCATCAATTCCATTTCTTCATTCCAGAATCTCCTTTCCATAATACCCCCCCCTTTTTAAATATTTTCTAATTCCTTATCTCCTGCATATACCTAATATATGGAGTAGCTTTAGCCCTTGCCTTCTCAATCTGTGCGTCTGTAAACCATTTCTTGAGATCGACCTCGGGATGAACAGCCCTTTTAAATCTCCACTTAAGAGAATATGGAATCGTGGCATCAAAACCCATCTTTGTTCCCACACCAATTGTTTCAGCTCCACCACGAACCTTTTCTATCGGACTGACACCAACTCCTCTCAAGTTATCCATCACAATAATGTCATCTGGACCAACCCTTGTATTCATTGCCCACATAACATCATCAGCATTATAGATATTTATATCTTCATCAACTACCACAACCCATTTATTTGATGCACATGCATTCATTGCGGCAATTAATATATTCCTCTGATAACCTTCATCCCTTCTCCTTCTCTTTCTTACCTGAATTATAGTTCCTTCATATGCCTTAAAGCAATCAAGAGTATTAACATCTATTACCATACCCGGACATATCTTATTAGCTATATCAAATATGGCTGCATCCTTAATAAATGTGCATAGATTATTCCCCTCTATTCCATGAGCCAGGAGTGTATAAAATATTGGTTTATCCTTTCTATGAGTTATACCTGTAGCAACAAATTTAAATGTTTTATAAGCCTTTCCCTTATAACCTACATACTCAGGAAAGAATGGAGCAACTCCTGGTTTCCCTATCTTCTCTGCTTCCTCTGCCTCCCAAGCAAATTGAGTTGTATCGAAATATCCCTCTATAACCCATTCAGATTGAGCTAAGGCATATGCTCCATCTATAGTCTTTGCCTTTACTATCTCTATAGGAGATCCCTGAATACCTCCAGCAATCCCCAGCTCATCAGAACCTGGGGGAATACTTAGTGATAAAAATCCGCCTGTAGCCAATAGAGCAGCAGGGGCTGATAATATATTTATTGTTAAAGGAAGCCTACCCTTCTCCTTCCATGCCTCAAGCACATGATATTCCACATGAGACCCCAAATTAAGGGATAGACTACCTGCATTCTTAAACCTGAAATGGGCTCTATTAAATCCTATATGCGTTCCCTTCCCAGGAGCACATATAACAGTATTTCCACCACCTATTATTCTTCCAGCATCTTCTGGTGTATATTTTATAACAGGCATTATACTATTAACATCAATATCTTCGGTTATAACAACCTCTTGAGATGGGGCCTCTTTAACTTCAATGGGTGGTATCGGATTTTTCATAGCATCAAGAACTTTAAACTTTAATTTAGTCCAATCATCAATGTCAAACAACTTTGCGATTATGCTCCTATCACCAAAATAGTTTGTAAGCATCCTTGAATTTGGATACCCTTTAACATTCTCAAATAATATAGGTGGAGATCCATCAAAAGCCTTTGATATACCGGAGCATTCGTATATGGGATCTACCTCTTTATCAGTAATTATTAAGTCCCCCTCTTCTTTTAGAAATTCCAATGAACTTCTAACACTACTTATATCCTTTTTAGCCATAAATACCCTCCTTAATCCAATTTTAACCCAAGAATTCTTTGTGCATTTTTATAAAGCACCTTTTCTATTACCTCTGATTTGTACCCCTCCCTCTCAAAATCATTAATCCACCTCTCAGGCATTATTGCTGGAAAATCTGTCCCGAACATAAACTTGTCTTGAAGCCTTCCATTTATTTCTCTCTTAAGGGATGGTGAAAAATATTTTGGTGACCATCCTGAAAGTTCATTATATACATTAGCTTTATGTTGTAAAACTGCAAGCATTTCTTCCTGCCATGGCCAGGATGGGTGAAGGGCTATAATCTTTAAATCCGGGAAGTCTGCTGCAAGATCATCAATAGCCATTGGATGAACATATTTTAATCTTACCCCCATACCTCCGGGTAGCCCAGCTCCTATTCCAGTTGTTCCAGTATGAAATTGAACAGAACATTTAAGTTCTACACACTTCTCCCATAAAGGATAAAATTTTCTATCATTAGGGTAGAATCCTTGAATTGCCTGAGCAAATTTTAACCCTATTAAGCCAAGCTCCTTTATGCATCTCTCCGCTTCTTTAATTGCAAATTCCCCTTTCCATGGATCAACACTCCCATATCCTGCAATAAATACATCAGGATGTTCTTTCACCATCTTTGCAATAAAATCATTGCTTACAGGAGGAAGACCTGTGTTCGTTTCTGCATCAAGTGCTACTGGAATCCCTTTAACATCTGCCTTTCTGTAAATTTCGGCTACCTCTTCTACTGTCCTGACAGGCATCTCCATCTTATAATGTTTTTCCATAGCATCTATATACTTGATCATACTTTCTCTCATCTCTTTCGTTCCTGGATGAAAATGACAATCAATAGCTTTCATAAGTCCTCCTTTCTATATTTTTACCTTTGCTCCTGGCATTATGGGAGCCCCAGGCGGACATGACTCCACTTCTACCTGGGTTCCACAACCTGGGCAGTAGAATTCTCTATAAACACACCATTCCTTATCATGGGAAGCTCCCTTTTCCCTTATCTCTTTTGGATCACGCTCATAAATCAAGCAATATAACTTCCAATTATCCTCAAGATTACAATAGGCGAATTCACATTTACTGCAAGTATATACTTTTCCTCCTTTACTATCTTCCACAATGTTTATGTAAGGAGTTAAAGAAAGCAATACTCTCTTTATTTTCACCCTCTTTAGAGACTCAAAGTCTTTTTCTACCCACTCTTCCTCTTTTCTAATCATTTTTCTATAACCATTTGAAAAAGACAACATTTCTTCATGATGTTCTAATGCTGGTTGGGGTAAATTCTTCTCCCTTCTTCTTTCAATCACATTTTTTAAATATTCTTTGCCAGGAATACCTTTTTTTAACCTTTCTTTTCTTTTCTTCTCTCTTAATCTTTCCGTCTTTTCATAATCGACCTCAAGAGTTTCTTGGTTTATAGCAACACAATAAACCCTATTAGATACCTCTAAGGTTGCCTTATGTTCCTTTATATCTTTAACAATTAATTTTGGCTCTCTCTCTATTGGATCTCCTGCTCCTGCTCCCCCCGTATTACACAATACAACTATATCCCCTGGCTTTGCTGGACGCACAGGAATAGTTGGAAGTTGACCCTCATACCTACCCTTTAATAACCTTATTAACTCATCATATTCATAGGGTATATCCCTCCCCTCTTTTATTGCTGAGTAAAAGTCTGTATCCGATAAAATATCCAGGCTTGTGGCAGCTCTTGGATACCCTCCAAATAATCCCTGATCAATAGATACTTTAGAACCCATTCCAAATCCAACAGTAACTATCTGATCGCTTCCATGTGCCACCATTATCCCTATTACTCCAGTTCCTCCTCTGTACTTTCCAAACCCTCCTGAATCCAACCTATATGAATTGGTTAGGTGAATCATTGGAAGTAGCATCTCTTCACCTTCAATATCAGCTACTGTATATGCAGGGGTACATCCACAAATTGGCCCATCTATACCATCTCTTCCTATTCTACCCCCACCACTCGACACAGATAAAGACATAACTACTTGAACAGATTGCCTGCCTAACTGATTTATCCCTCCCCATATTACAGCGCAGACACTTGTAGAGTTTTGCATTATATCTTCCCATTTTTGAGAAGCATATAATACCTGTGAGGCAGTATGGGTAATAGCCTCAGCAAATACACCACCAGCAATACCCACAGTTGCATAACCAACAGATCTATTCGACTCAGCATTTATTCGACATTTTTCTGGTATCTCAAACTTCATAATCCTTCCAAGCCCCGTATTCCATCTTGTATCATAAAAAAGTAAGGTTAGTAGATGATAAAAACTTGTAGATTCTATAGCAGGGAAGTAAGCGTTATCAAATGCTGGTATCTGAGGAGATACTACCGGAGTTCTAACAATTATATCTCCTTCCTCTTTAATCTCAAGTTCAAGATATATTGTCCCCAGTCTATTTTCTGCTCCAAAATAGACATCTGTATAGACTCTACATGAATATACACCCGGAACTAACGACTTTACCCTTGCCCGGCATTGAGCTTCAGCATCATCAACAAATTGCTCAGTAGCCTCTTTGAAAAACTCCAATCCAAATTCATCTATTAATTCTTTAACTCTCAACTTAAGCCTTTCATTACCAGCAACTCTTGCTTTAATATCCAGTTCCATTGATAGCGGATCCCTCACTGTTCTTAGAAAGAGATTCATTAAATCTCTTCTAAGCACTCCTCTTTCAATAAATTTCACTACCGGTATAACAACTCCATCATGACATACCTCTCTCGCACTTGGACACATTCCACCAGGCTCTATCCCTCCTGTCTCGGTAGTATGAGATACAGATCCGGCCCATCCAACTAATTCATTCCCATAGAATATAGGAGCAACAATCACAGTATCCGGAACATGCATACCTCCAATATATGCATCATTACTTATGAATTGATCATCAGGATTAATCCCTATATCTTCATCATATCTCTCTTTATTCATATATCTTATAACTCGGGTTGTAGTCATAATATGCATTAATATAGCAGACGCTAAAGAGGCTGCCTCTCCAGTGGTAGGCAAATAAAATGCTGTTACAACCTCTCCTGACTCTCGGGCTATAAGAGAACCTGAGAGGTATTGCACTACATCCTTTGCTTCATTGCATGCTGCATCAAGCTTTTGATAAAGTAATTCATATTTCACCGGATCAAGAACCTTTTCACCCATATGCCCTCCTACATATATTCCATTACCATATTCATATACTCGTCTACAGTAACCTCACACCCTCTGGGAACAATAACAGTAGTATCCTTGGCTTCTATTATTGCTTCTCCCTCTACTATATTCCCTGTTTTGAGTCTATGCATATCGTAGACCTTTGTTGGAATAAATCTCCCATTAAAATATACATCTCTTTCTCCCTTTAAAGCATGTGATGAGTCATGTCCAGCAAAAGGATATTTATGAAATTTCGGTTTTATTGTAGGAGCAGTAGCAATAACAGTAAGGGCTAATATTTCTATACCCCCTCTTGGAATCATAGCAAGCTTTCCATATACCTTTATATATGTTTCTTCAAATTCTTTTAAAATTGTCTTAAAATCTTTTATAGAATCGATTTTAGATACCGAGAGGGGAACCCTTATCTCCCACAACTGGCCTCCATATCTTGTTTTCATCTCATAAAAGATATTTACATCTTCCTCTTTAACTCCCTCTGCTTTCATATCCTCCATAGCTAACCTCTCTAAATCCCTAAACATAAAGTTGAATCTTTCTATTACCCATGATGGAATCTGATTAAGGGAAGTAAGCTCTTCCAACTTAAATCTATTACTAAGTGGGTCCCATGGAATATCCGAGATAAATATAAAGGGTGCTCCTTCATAAAGATGCCGTATATCTGCTGTAGATGCACCAAATGCTGAGAATACAGAGGCAAATGGTGGAATAATGAGCTTTGAGAAGCCTATTCCATTGGCATATGTTGCGCAATGTGCTCCTCCTGCTCCTCCGTAACAGAAAAGAACAAATTCCTCAGGATTTAATCCTTTACTGGTAATGAAACTCTTTAGACTGGTATTCATTTTACCATCTATTATTTTACATATTCCGTCCGCAGCTTCATAAACATCCATACCTAAAGGGTCAGCTATCTTCTCCTTAATTGCCTCTATTGCTTTGTCTCTGTGCAATTTTATCTTCCCACCAAGAAAGAAATTTGGATCTATTCTGTTCATAACAACATCTGCATCAGTCACTGTAGGTTCAGTTCCTCCAAGTCCATAACATACTGGGCCGGGCATAGCTCCAGCACTCTCAGGTCCCACTATTAATCTGTTAGTAACCTTATCCACATAAGCTATTGTTCCGCCTCCAGCACCGATTGTAACGATTTCTCTCATAGGATTGGCTACCTCAAATCTTCCTGCTAAAGGTTGTCTTAAGTATAATTCTCCTATATCCAAAGCAGCACATATATCAAAACTTGTACCGCCTACATCAGAACCCATAGCATTCTTAAAGCCATAGAGACTCTTAAAAAATTCAATACCTATTAATCCACCTACAGGACCAGAATGTAGAGTGGTTCCAGGCTTAACAACCTTTGCCCTTGCAACTCCTCCAACTGCTTGAAGAACTAATAATGGATATTTATATCCACGATTTTTTAAACCATCTTCAATCTTTTCAAGCAACTCTTTTAAAGGTTTACCAATGTATAGGTCTATTATTGTACTAATAAATCGTGGATATTCCCTTATTGTAGAAGATATTTCAGAAGATATTGCTACTGCCATATCTGGCATCATATCTAAAATAATCTCTTTTACCCTTCTCTCATGAACCGGATTAATGGGAGCCCATAGTAATCCAACCGCAATTCCCTCAACTCCAGAATCAATTAACTCCCTAACAGCCTTCCTTACACTCTCCTCTCTGAGCGGTATTATAATATCCCCTCTTGGACCTATACGTTCAACAACACCTTTGATTAGCTCTCTTGGAACTAAAGGTTCTGGTTTGTCTGCAGTTGCTACATGCATAGTTTCAACCCTATTCAAACCAGCTGCCCTGAATCTCATAATATCTGTTCTATCTTCAGCACCCCGAGTTGTAATAAATCCTATTTTGGGAGCCCCCTTCCTTGTAACAATAATATTTGTCCCCTGAGTTGTCCCATAGCCTATTTCAAAGGTATTAGGAAAAACATCTTTAGAGGATTTATCCATTTTCTCACAGGTGTCCTCAATGCAGGCGAAAAAACAGTCTTCTAACTTTTCAGGGGTAGTGGGAGCTTTCCCTGTAACAAAGCTCCCATCAGATTTGATTATCACTGCATCAGAAAATGTTCCCCCCGTATCTATAAATATCAGATATTCTTCTCTCTCCATATTATACCCTGCTTGGTATATTATATACCTCTTTAATCTCTATCTTAACCGCATATTTTGGCTTTGGAAGCTTAACAGGTCCTGCTTCTATTCTCCTTACAATCTCGTCATATACAGGACCGCTATCTAATATTTCAGCATTTCCTTTAAACTGGTACCCCTTTCTCTTATTAACATCCACAAAGGTTGCAGATACCTTTGGATTTTCTCTTATATTATTAAGCGTTCTTTCCGAGCCAAAGTCTGCAAATACTAAATTATCATCATCAAGAATACCAAGAGAGCCCTTAGGAACAAGGTTTGGAATGCCATCCTTACTTGCCGTTGCGACAAATCCTACCATTCTTGCCTTTACCAGATTATTTATAAATTCTTTCATTTCATCTGTAACCTTTCCCATTTTCTTTCCTCCATTAGTTTCTTATATCCTGCATATACCTGATATATGGTGTGGCTTTGGCTCTTGCTTTATTAATCTGGTCATCTGTAAACCATTTTTTAAGATCTACCTCTGGATGTACAGCCCTCTTAAATCTCCATTTGAGAGAATATGGTATGGTGGCATCAAATCCAAACTTTGCCCCTAAACCTATTGTCTCAGCACCACCACGGGTCTTTTCAATCGGTGTAACTCCTTGTCCCCTTACATTATTCACTATAATAATATCGTCAGGGCCCACTCTCGTATTCATTGCCCACATAACATCATCAGCATTATAAATATTTATATCTTCATCAACAACCACGGTCCATCTGGCAGAAGAAAGACCTGCCATCATAGCAAGTATTATATTCTTCTGGTATCCTTCGTCTCTCCTCCTTCTTTTTCTGATCTGAACAACTATTCCCTCTGCACCCTTAAAGCAATCAAGAGTATTTGTATCTATAACCAGACCAGGACATACCCTGTTTGCAATATCAAATGCTGCTGCATCCTTCATAAAACCGCATAATGTATTAGAATCAATTCCATGGGCTAAAAGGGCATAATATATTGGCCTATTCTTTCTATGGGTTATGGCTGTAGCAACAAATTTAAATGTTTTATAAGCCTTTCCCATATAGCCGACATATTCAGGGAAAAAGTTAGCAACTCCAGGTTCTCCTATCTTCTCTGCTTCCTCTGCCTCCCAAGCAAATTGAGTTGTATCGAAATATCCCTCAATTACCCACTCTGCTTCTGCTATAGAATATGCACCCTCAACTGTCTTAGCCTTCACTACCTCAACCGGAGATCCCTGAATACCTCCAGCAATTCCGAGCTCATCTGAACCTACAGGCATACTCAATGGTATATATCCACCACTTGCTAAGAGAACTGCAGGAGTTGATAACATATTTATTGTTAGAGGAAGTTTACCCTTTTTCTTCCACGCTTCCAATACATGATATTCAACATGGGATCCAAGATTTAATGAGAGACTGCCCGAATTCTTCCATCTGAAATGGGCTCTATTAAATGATATATGTGATCCTTTACCAGGTGCATATATCAATACATTCCCCCCACCTATCACTCTTCCAGCATCAAGCTCTGAGTGGGTTATAACTGGCATTATACTATTAACATCTATATTTTCTGTTATAACAACCTCTTGGCATGGAGCCTCTTTAACCTCAACCGGAGGAATAGGATTTTTCATGGCTTCTATTATTTTATGTTTAACCTTTCTATGGTCATCTATCCCCAATATCTTGGCTACAGTATCTCTATCTGCAAAATAGTTTATAAGCATCCTTGCATTTGGATATCCTTTTATATTCTCTATTAGAATTGGTGGAGAACCATCTAATGCTTTAGAGATACCAGCACATTCATTTATTGGATCTACCTCTTTATCAGATACTATAAGATCACCTTCCTTTCTTAAGAATTCCAAAGAATTTCTGACGTTTTTTAATCTTTCCTTTAACTCCATAAAAACCTCCTTACTTATTGTTTTTTAAATAGATTAATATTGCCTCTTCGCAATTTTTCTTATAAATTTCACAGGTATGAGAATTCTTTTCGAATAGGAGTTGGGCACTCAATCCATCTATTAATCCCCATATAATAGATACTGCTACTTTAGGGTCTATTTTTCTGAATATTCCTTTATCAATCCCTTCTGATACTACCTTTGATATCATACTGTTATATTCTTTGTAAAATGAGGTGCTTAATTCTTTAAATCGCTTATCTCTCAAGCCTTTGTTACTTAAAAATTCAAGATATAATAGATAAAATTTTTTATTTACCTTTAATCCATTAAACCAGGTATTAACTAAATCTCTAATTTTATCCACAGGATCTTTCCCCTCGCAAACTTCCGAGTTTAATTTGTTCATAATTTTTATTTTTACCCAATCTAAAAGAGAAAGAAGTATATCATCTTTGTTCTTAAAATAATAAAGGGTTATACCCTTACTAACATAGGCTTTGTCAGCAATATCCTGAAGGGTTAAAGAATTCATACCTTTTTCTATCACGGCCTTATATGCGGCTTTAATAATCCTTTCCTTTTTTCTCTCTCTTTCAGAATATTGATTCATATCTGACCAGTCAGTTAAATATTAAAAGATATATAATAAAAAGTCAAGGGGGAAATTTTTGAGGTAAGCCTCTCTTTTTTCGTGATAACATTATGCAGCATATCTTACCACCTTTTTTCTACGTT
>CAZCTP010000046.1:0-21161 GCA_964501575.1 uncultured Thermodesulfobacteriota bacterium | reverse complement strand
CCAAATCCTTAGCTTGAACCTTACCATAGAGAATAATATAAAATCCACTGTGATTTTTATAGACCCAAATATCTTTCCCTTCAACATGGGTTGAGAAATCAGGAGCTCCTAAGAGATTTATAACATCGGTTTTAGTAGTCATCTTAGGATTAATGCCAGATGGTATCATAATATCAGAGTAAGTCATCTGGGCTTTACCATACTTTCCAAATGCACATCCGCCTAAAATAAAAAGAGCTATTATCAGAATGCTGAAATCTCTCCATCTGAATATTTTATCCACTATTCACTATCACCTCCTCTCTTTCCTTATAATTTATATTCTGCTTTTCATTGACAATGATTTTAGAATGAGGGGGACATATAAAAATAGGAAATTTAACTTAGAACTAACAATTTATAAATTCTATAATTATTCCAAAAGAAATTTTAGAAAATTTATAATAATATATTTTTTCAGAGAACTAATAATTTATTATTTTTTCATTATAACATAGGAGGTCATAATATACAAAGTAAAAATCACTGACTCAGTAATTTCGGAAAAACAAGAACTTTTTATAATTAGGTGCTATGTCTATGTTTAACTCACACTTATAATATTTAATGTTGAACCTCGAACATAAAATCTTATACTTTCGAACTTCTGTACTATATAAATTCCACGTTTAATCCCGAGCATTGAACTTTGAACTCAAAAGTTGGACTCCATCTTTTTGCAGTCATTGCGAGCCCCCATATCCCCCGGTTCCCGTTTCTCGGTCCCAGGCTAAGTCTTCCTCCGCCCTCCGTACTTCCGCTCTTCCGTCCTATTCTTCTTCTAAGCTTTTAAGTAAAAAAGATTTATGTAAATTTTCACCGAGAATTACTGATATTCTTAACTTCAAATTGACAAAGACTATAGTGTTATATATAATAATTCCAATGGCTTATAGATGGTATGTTGTTCAAACAAAATCAAAGAAAGAGGATTTTGTTACTAATATATTAAATAAGGCTGACTTTGATGTATTCAATCCCAAAATAAAGGAGAAGAATACAACAAAGCCGCTATTCCCTGGTTATATATTCGTTTATGTTGATCTGAATAAGCCTTTAAATTATAGAAAGATCAAGTATGCAATGGGAGTTAGGAAAATTCTTGGTAATGACCATACTCCTATTCCTATAGATGACCAGGTTATATATATTATAAGAGAGAAAATGGATGAACATGGGATTGTTAAGATAGGTCCAAGCCTTATACCAGGGGACAAGGTGAGAGTAAGAGATGGACTATTAAGAGACCTGATAGGAATACTTGAAACTCCGGTGTCAGATAGAGGGAGAGTAAAAATATTATTAACTTTAGTAAATTATTCAGCAAGAATAGTGTTAGACCCCTCTAACCTTGAAAAAATATAATAATGTTCCTAATTCTACCAATATATCTCTATATTCTTCAATCAATCGTAGGTAACCAACAATATTATAATATTCCTGCAGCTATTCATATAGATTCTACTATAAGTGGAGGTAGATATTCTATTGGGGAGATAAAGGATATTCTTAAAAAGAATAACATAACTGTTGGAATAATTACCGATCATGATAACATGAAGGTTGAATATGGAATATTCCCATTGAGGAATATTATAAGAAGGACTGTAGAAAGAGGTTCTATATTGAAATTTGGTGCAAAAGATTATATTGAAAAGGTAGAAAAGGCTAATGATAAGGAAATAATTCTTATTCCTGGTGCAGAAGCTGTTCCGTTCTATTACTGGGAAGGAAGTTATCTTTATGGGAACTTGAGATTAAGACAATGGCATGAACACCTCTTAGTGATAGGGCTTAAAGATGGAGAGGATTATGAGAATTTACCATCTATAGCAAATGGATTTAGAAGGGTATTTTCTCCCTTGATTTTTTTTAATATTATTCCACTAATTATACTTTTATCTGGTATATTATTATTAAGGATAAAAAGAAAGAAGAAAATAGCTTTTAGAAATCAAGTAATTGTAATATATTTTACTCCCTATAAGACACCTGCCGCATTAATAATTATGATATCAATTCTTTTCACTATTAACAATTTTCCTTTTATCCCTCATAAATATGACCAGTATCATGGGGATATGGGAGCAGGGCCATATCAGGAGTTAATAGACTATGTTAATAAGAGAGGAGGAATGGTATTTTGGGCTCATCCAGAGGCAAAAAATAGGGGATATGCCAATGGGGTGGAGTATTATACAGCTCCCTATTATAATCATTTACTCGAGACAGATGGATATACAGGATTTGCAGCATTCTGGGAAGGAATGAAATTTATAGGCAATCCTGGTGGGATATGGGATAGAATACTTATTGATTATTGCAATGGTAAAAGGAATAAACCTATCTGGGCTATCGGAGAACTTGATTTTGAGGGAGGGAATATAAGCAATGTTAAGGAGATAAATACCGTTCTTCTTTTAAATAAGAGAAGTAAGAAAGATGTATTAGATGCCCTGAAGAATGGAAGGATGTATGCTACAAGGAATTTTGCATCCCAATTTCTATCATTGGCTGAATTCTCTGTAAATGGTATGGGACATATGGGAGAGATGATAGAGGGTTATAAACCTGTTCAGATAAATATAAAAATCAAAATATTGGATAAGAATAAAAGAAAACTTAAAATAGAGATCATAAGCATGGGGAAGATTATTAAATATTTTTATATAGATAATTCAAAAAAAATAGTTTATAATGATACCTCTGTTAAAAGGGGGTTGGTGTATTATAGAATAGTTATATTAGACAATGAATTCCCGATACTTGTATCCAATCCAATATTTGTTAAAATTTATGGTTAAAATAGCTATTGCAGGGTTATGTCTAATTTTTACTCAGTTGTCCTATGCCCAGAAAATTCCTTTAAAAATATATTTTCCCACAGAGATAAGCGGAGGGAAGCTTTCTCCAAGAGAACTCATAAAAATGTCTAAGACTCATAATATTAATCATATTATATTAGTGGACCATTATATAAGGAGATATGAATATGGAACAAAACCTCTAAGGAATATTATAAAGAGAAGTATTGAGAAGGATTCTATAACAAGGATGGGAATAGATAAATATATAGATTTATATAATGAGATTAACAGGGAGTTTAAGAATATAGAAATAATTCCATCTCTATATATATCACCCTTCTATTATTGGGATAAGGGAAAACTTAAGGGAAATGAGAGAGGTCTATTTATATTTGGGCTTAAAGATATTAAAAGTCTTCCAAATTTAGGTAATAACCCACCTAAATGTTATAATATCAAAGGAATAATAGGTTTATGGCCCTTTGCTATATTTATATGGGTTATATCCCTATATCCTAAAAAGAGAATATTAGCGATTTTACTCTTTATTATCGGATTTATAACATTAATAAATAATTTTCCGTTTAGCTCAAATATATATGATCAATATCATGGTGACCAAAAGATTATTCCTTATAGATATCTTATAGATTACGTTAACAAAAAAGGAGGATATACATTTTGGGATACAGATAAATTGGATAATTTTTGTCTTATTAACACATATGGGTATACTGGTATCTCAGTAGATAAAGAGAGTTCTTCTATAGATTTAAATGGTATATGGGATAAGCTACTAATTGATTATATGGATGGTAAGAGGAATAAGCCAGTATATATAATAGGAATTAATACTTGGGACGATATAATCCTCTCAGACAGCAATAAAATCTTACAATCCTTTAAAAATGGAAATTTATATATAGAGAGAAGCCTTGATATATTAAATAATTTTTCCATAACTGATTCAGTAACAGGCCATATTGCTGATATCGGGGGTACCTATAACTTCAAAGGTAGTCCCAGAATAAGGATTGAACTAAACATACCTGATAGAGATGTTATTATAAGAATTATAAGAAATGGAGAGGTTATAAAGAGTATTAATATTAAAAAAGGGAAAGGTTCTATGGGATTTTCCTATATAGATGAGCATTTTAAAAAGGATAAAAGAGTATACTATAGATTAATATTTTATCATAAAGATAATATTATATTAGCTACAAACCCAATATTTATAAAATTTTTATGATAGTTGCGATACATCAACCACAATACCTCCCATGGATAGGATATTTTCATAAAATAGATCGGGCTGATAAATTTGTCCTGTTGGATAACGTTCAATATAAGAAGAATGAATGGCAGAATAGAAATAAGATAAAGAATTCTAATGGATGGCAATGGATAACCCTTCCAGTTATATATAGATTTGGAGAGAAGATAAAAGAGATCAGGATAAATAATAGGGTACAATGGAGGAAAAAACATCTCCATTCTATATTTATAAACTATAGAAGGGCTCCATATTTTAAGGAATATTTCCATATATTTGAAGATGTATACTCAAAGGAATGGGAATTTATGGTGGATATTAATAAAGAGTTTATAAGAAGGATAATGTATATCCTTGGAATAGAAAAGGAACTTATCTTGGCGTCAAAACTGGGGCTTTTAGATAATGATCCTACAGATAGGTTAGTCAATATATGTATAAAAGTTGGGGGGAATACATATCTATCCGGGAGGGATGGTGCAAAATATATGAATCTTGAGAAGTTTAAAGGGGTTGGTTTAAAAATTATTTTTCAGGATTTTAGACATCCAGTATACCCTCAGTTATACGGTAATTTTATTGAAAACCTTTCTATTATAGATCTTCTATTTAATTGTGGTGATAGAAGCATCAATATATTAAGGGGGGTAGAGTGAATATATTGGCACTGGGTGCTCATCCGGATGATATTGAGATAGGATGTTCCGGAACGCTTATAAAATATGCAAAAAAGGGGAACAATATATTTCTTATGGTTCTTACAAAGGGTGAATTTGGAGGAGATAAAAAAACAAGAAGGAAGGAGCAGATGGATTCCATGGGAATAATAGGAGCTAAAGATGTATTCTGGGGTAATTATAAAGATACTGAACTTCCATTAAATAAAGAGTTAATATCAAAGATAGAGATAATTATAAGGAAGATAAAGCCCAGTTTTATATTTGTAAACTACCCAGAGGATACACACCAGGATCATAGACATTTAGCTAGTGCAACAATATCAGCAACAAGATATATAAGGAATGTTTTGTTCTATGAAGTTCCAACAACCGTAAATTTTAGTCCCAATGTATTTGTGGATATTGAAGAATACTTAGATATGAAGATTGAATCTCTTAAGGCTCATGCATCCCAGATAATGAAAACAAATATAAAGGATTTATCCATTATTGAGATTGCAAAGTCTCAAGCTAATTTTAGAGGAATTCAAGGAAGAGTAAAATATGCAGAAGGATTTTGTTCATTAAGGCTATTTATAAATATATGATTCCCCATTCAAGGCCATTGATAGATGAAAATGATATAAAAGCTGTGGAGGCTGTCATTAAGTCCTATAATCTTTCAGAGGGAAGACATGTAAAAAGGTTTGAAGAAGAGGTAGCTAAGTATATAGGGGTTAAAGGAGGAGTTGCATTGAATTCCGGAACATCAGCTCTTCATTTAGCGTTATTATCGTTAAATATTAAGAAAGGAGATGAGGTAATCATCCCAAGTTATGTATGTACCGCCCTACTTAATGCAATCAGATATGTTGGTGCTATTCCTATAATATCCGACATAGAAGAGGAAGGTTATAATATTGCTCCATATAATGTTAGTCCGTTAATTACAAAGAATACAAAGGCTATTATCGTTCCCCATCTTTTTGGATTGCCAGCTGAGATAGATAAATTTTTGGAATTCGGGATACCAATAATCGAGGATATTGCCCAGGCTTTTGGTGCAGAATATAAAGGGAAGAATTTGGGATCATATGGCATTTTATCAATAGTTTCGTTCTACGCTACAAAGGTTATAACAACAGGAGAGGGTGGAATGGTGTTATCCGATTCAGAAGAACTTTTAGAAAATATAAGGGATATAAGAAATTATGATAATAAAGAAGATTATAAAGTAAGGTACAACTATAAAATGACAGATTTCCAAGCTTCTTTAGGATTGAGCCAGCTAAAAAAACTCCCCTATATTCTTAAAAGGAGAAGGAATATTGCTAATAGATATATAGAGTCTTTAGAAGGACTTCCTATATCCCTACCCCGCAATATAGAAAGCAGAGATAATATATACTATAGATTTGTTATAGGGGTCAAAAATATTGATAGTGTAATAAAAGATTTTTGGGAGAGGGGTATCGAGTGTAAAAAACCTATATTTAAACCGATTCATCATTATCTTGGATTAAAGGGATTCAAAAACTCTGAATATGCATATAATAGTTTTATATCAATTCCTATATATCCTTCTTTGTCAGATAACGAAGTTGAAAAAATCTCTGAGGAGAGCAGAGTAATATTATGGAAAGCTGGGCCTATGTCCTAATATTGTCGTTTATCATTTCATACATATTATCTCCTATCATGAAGTATATAGCAAATAGGGCCGGTATACTCGATATG
Organism: uncultured Thermodesulfobacteriota bacterium; assembly: GCA_964501575.1. Classification (GTDB taxonomy): domain Bacteria; phylum Desulfobacterota; class CAZCTP01; order CAZCTP01; family CAZCTP01; genus CAZCTP01. The sequence continues at coordinate 14,643 of CAZCTP010000046.1, read as the reverse complement.
CCTATAGGTAGTAAATTTCATTCAAGACCTACTCCACTATTGGGGGGATTAAGTGTATATATTGGATTTATAATACCATTATTTATCATTAATGATATAGATAAAGGGATTATTTTGGGTGGAACACTTATAATGATTATAGGATTATTGGATGATATAAAAGAGATTTCTTCTATATATAAGCTAATATTTCAGATAATCGCAACCTTAATAATTCTTAATTCTGGTATAAGCCTGATATTATTTAAGGGATTTGTAGGTAGAATATTAAATATAACTCTTACCTTTCTGTGGGTTATTGGTATAACAAATGCTATGAATTTTTTTGATGGTATGGATGGATTAGCTGCAGGTTTAGGTATTATAACCTCTTTATTCCTCCTTATAATATCCATCCAGAGTAATCAAATAGATATTGGCTCAATCTCTTTAGCTATGATTGGAGCACTTTTAGGATTTTTACCATATAATTTTAAGATAAAAAGTCCTGCTGAGATCTTCTTAGGGGATGCCGGGAGTACATTTGTAGGTTTTATTTTAGCATCCCTTGCAATAAAAGGAGAATGGTCAGATAACGATCCTATTATATCCATATCTGCTCCAGTGCTAATATTTAGTATTTATATATATGATATGATACATATTACAATATCGAGAATATTTACAAATAGAGTAAAAAGCTTTAAAGAATGGCTTGATTATAGGGGAAGGGACCACTTACATCATAGGTTTGAGGCTTTATTCAGGGGGAAGAAAAAAAGCGTATTATTTATATATCTCTTAAGCTTCTCTATGGGTATTTCTGCTATTGTTTTAAAGAATGCAAGTAGAATAGATTCTTTTCTCCTTATATTTCAGGCTATAATTATATTTATAGGGGTAACAATTCTTGAAAGGGAAGGGAATAAAGTAGATAAAAGAAGAGGATAATTTATATGACAGGTGTAATATTGGCAGGTGGAAAGAATATAAGGATGGGAGGAATAAATAAAGCCTTTCTTAAAATGAATGGGGAAAGATTAATAGATATGATTTTGAAGATATTCAGAGAGATATTTGATGATATTATTGTGGTTGCAGCCCGACCAATTCTTTATCAGTCTTTAAATATTATGGTTGTGAAGGATATAATTCCAGAAATAGGGCCTCTTGGAGGCATATATACGGCTCTTTTATATTCTTCATCAGAGCATATATTCCTGACAGCTTGTGATATGCCATTCTTGAACAGAAATATGGTTGAATACCTTATCAGAGATATTAAAGGATATGATGTCGTTGTTCCAAAGATTAATGGAAGATTCCAACCATTACATGCTGTATATTCAAGAAGATGTGTAAGATATATAAAGAAGTTAATTGATAAGAGAGATTTTAAAATTATAGATTTATTTCCAAAGGTAAAGGTTAAAGAGATAATAGATAAAGAAATAGGATATATAGATAAAAAATTCCTTTCTTTCTATAATATAAATACTGCCGAGGATTTTAAATTTGCTTTAAATATTAAGAAAGAAGAATTTTGAAATATTAAGAAAGAAGAATTTTGTCGGGTTTAATAATCTCTTTTAAAAATTTATCAAGTATTCCGTTAATAAAGGCGAAGCTTTCATCAGATCCATATATTTTACTTATTTCAATAGCTTCATTTATTGTTACCTTGGGTGGGATATCACTAAGATATAGCAATTCAAATATAGCCATTCTTAATATATTCCTATCTACATCGCTAATTCTATCTATTCTCCAATTTTCAGAGAATTTTACTATATATTTATCTATAACATCTTTATTTTCCTGGACACCTTTAACTAAAATTTCTACAAAATCTTTTAACTTATTTGATATATTAAAATTATTATAAAATATATTTAATGCTTCTCTATAAGAGTAATCTGTAAAATCTATTTTATAGAGTATTTTAAGAGCCAATTCTCTTGCTTTTCTCCTCTTACCCATCTAAACTTTTGATTCTTTAAATAGGTTAACCATCTCTATCGCTGCTATAGCTGCATCGTAGCCCTTATTACCAACCTTTAACCCAGCTCTCTCTATAGCCTGTTCTAAATTATCAGTGGTTAATATACCAAATGATATAGGGATCTCAAGCTCGAGTGTTATATTGGCAATTCCCTTAGAAACCTCTGAACTAATATATTCAAAGTGAGGAGTAGCTCCCCTTATCACAGCTCCAAGACATATTATTGCATCATATCTTTTTGTTTTACCCAATCTCTTTGCTACAAGAGGAATTTCCCATGCCCCCGGAGTTTTAAATATATCTATGTCTTCATTTCTGGCACCGCATCTTATAAGTGCATCTATAGCCCCTTCAGTTAATTTCCCGCATATAAAATCATTAAATCTACTGACAACTATTGCAAACTTTAGACCACTAGCATTAAGCTTTCCTTCAAATACATTCTGCATATATCCCCCTTTTTAAACCTTTGTTAACATGTGACCCATTTTTTTCTTCTTTGTCTTTAAATAATTATAATTTCTTTTATTTGGATCAACCTCAATAGGGATCCTTTCTACTATTGTAAGGCCATACCCTTCAAGTCCTACAATTTTTTTGGGATTATTTGTTAGTAATCTTATCTTCCTTACTCCAAGATCTCTTAAAATCTGAGCTCCTATACCATAGTCTCTTAAGTCAGGTTTAAAACCAAGAGCTTCATTTGCTTCTACAGTATCTTTACCATCATCTTGTAAAGCATAGGCTTTAAGCTTATTTATTAACCCTATGCCCCTACCCTCCTGATGCATATATACAATTATACCTTTACCCTCTTCATTTATTATCCTCATAGAATCCTTTAATTGTTCACCACAGTCACACCTTAATGAGCCGAAAACATCTCCTGTAAGGCATTCAGAATGCATTCTAACAAGAACCGGTTGTTCATCAATATTCCCTTTAATAAGAGCTAAATGTTGATGAATGTCTACATCATTTTCATATGCAATTGCCTTAAATTCTCCTCCATACTTGGTTGGTAATGTCGTAATTACTATTCTTCTAACCAATGTCTCATGCTTTAGTCTATATTTAATAAGGTCGGCAATAGTGACAATCTTTATACCATGTTTTTCTGAAAACTCTTCAAGATCTGGCATCCTTGCCATTGTGCCATCATCCTTCATTATTTCACAAATAACTCCAGCCGGCTTTAATCCAGCAAGCCTTGTTAAATCAACAGATCCTTCCGTCTGTCCTGACCTTACAAGTACTCCCCCTTCCTTTGCTCTTAATGGGAATACATGTCCTGGCCTCACAAGGTCTTCAGGTTTTGCATTATCAGCAATAGCGGTTAATATTGTTTTAGCTCTATCATAAGCTGAAATACCTGTTGTTACCCCTTTCCTCGCCTCTATTGACACAGTAAATGCCGTCTGAAAGGTAGATTGATTATCTGTAACCATTAATGGGAGATCGAGCTGCTTTACTCTATCAGGTGTTAAACTCAGACATATAAGCCCTCTTCCATATTTAGCCATAAAGTTTATAGCTTCAGGAGTAACCTTTTCAGCAGCCATTGTAAGGTCACCCTCATTCTCTCTATCTTCATCGTCTACAAGGATTACCATCTTACCATTTCTTATATCTTCTATTGCATCTTCTATTTTACTCACAGACATATTCCCTCGCTCCATTAATATAAAATTAGTTTATTATTATTATTTATAATTATATCATAGTTTAGTCTATTTTTTATAATATATATTTATGTATATCCATGTCTTTCTAAGAAGTTGTATGTGATACCTTCTTTCTTTTCTTTGATCAAGAGATGTTCTATATATTTTCCAATAATGTCATTTTCTATATTTACCTTATAGCCTGGTTTTGCAATACCCAAAGTAGTATTTAAGATAGTATGAGGTATAAGAGTAACGGAAAATTCACCAACCTTACAACTATTAACTGTCAGACTTATTCCATCTACAGCTACTGAGCCTTTTTCAATTATATATTTTGATAATGTATCCGGGATAGAGATAGTTATATCTATATACTCACCAATCCTTAATATTCTTTTTATTTCTCCTAAGCCATCCACATGTCCTGTTACAATATGTCCTCCCAGACGGTCAGATAATTTTAATGCTCTTTCAAGATTAAGCTTTTGGTTAACCTTGGTTAAACTCAAATTACTCCGAGATAGGGTTTCATGAGATATATCTACCCCAAATGAATTTTTTGATATAGAAACAATGGTTAGACATACCCCATTAACTGATATACTATCACCTATTTTTGTATCAGAAAGATCGAGAGAGGTCTCAATTATAAAAGATGCACTATCACCTTTTCTATCAATTCTTCTTATTACTCCAAGATCTTCTATTATTCCTGTAAACATTATTTATCAATATACCCTGATATAAGAATATCTCTATCAATCCTTTTTATATTAAGTTCCCTAAGATTTATTATATCATTAAGATTTTCTATATCCTTGCCTGAAAATATAGGTATACTTTCTCTCCCTCCCATTATTTTTGGAGCAAAAAATAAGTAGACCTTATCTACTATACCCTTATCTATAAAGGATCCATTTATTTTAGACCCTCCCTCAAGAAGTATACTCGTAATCCCCCTTTTACCTAATTCCTTCATCAATTTTAAGAGGTCAACTCTATTATTATCCAGATCTATCAATAATATTTTTATGTTCATATCTTCAAGGATCCTTATCTTCTCTTTTGATGCTAAAGAGGTTGTGGCAATTATCGTTTCCCCCTCAGAAATACTCAATACTTTTGAATCTATAGGAATTCGGAGTTTTGTATCCACTATTATTCTTATAGGGTTTTTTCCTCCTCTAATCCTAGTAGTAAGTAATGGATTATCCTTTATTAATGTCTCAATTCCTACTAATATTCCATCAACTTCATTTCTCAGTCTATGAACATATTCCCTCGACTTTTCCGAGGTTATCCACTTTGAATTACCAATTTTTGTGGCAATTTTACCATCAAGGGTAGAGGCTGCCTTCAATATTACAAATGGCATTCTTGTGGTTATATATTTACAAAAAACCTCATTTAATCTTCTACACTTCTCTTCTAATATTCCTACTGATACATCAATATTATGCTTCTTTAGTTTTTTTATACCTTTCCCTGAAACCACAGGATTTGGATCCTTCATCCCTATAACGACCCTTTTTATTCTATTCTTAATAATGGTGTCTGTACATGGGGGGGTTTTCCCGTAATGTACACATGGCTCTAAATTTATATATAGAGTACCTTCCTTTGCCTTCTCTCCAGCATCCCTTAATGCATTTATTTCAGCATGTGGTTTGCCAGCTTTCTTATGATAGCCTTTTCCAACTATCTTCCCGTCTTTTACAATAATAGCTCCAACCATAGGATTTGGACTTGTTTTTCCTTTTCCCCTCTTAGCTAAATTTAATGCTAAATTTATATATTCCTCATCAGTCAATAGACTTATCCTCTTTTAAAAGTTCCTTTAATTCATTCATAAAAGCATTTATATCCTTAAATTCTCTGTATACCGAAGCAAACCTTACATAGGCTACCTGATCCAGATTGTATAACTCCTTCATAACTTCCTCGCCTATTTCAGAGCTATAGACTTCATTTTCAGCTTTATCCTGTAAAAATTGTTCAATCCTATCAGCAATCTTCTCTATCGTATCTATACTTATAGGCCTCTTTTCACATGCCTTTTTAACGCCAATTAATATCTTGTTCCTGTCAAATTGTTCTCTTCTTCCATCTTTTTTAATAACAAGAGGAAGATTTTCTTCAACCCTTTCATATGTGGTAAATCTTCTCCCACACTCAAGACATTCTCTTCTTCTCCTTATTACTCTTTTGTCTTTACTAAGCCTTGAGTCTATAACTCTGTTATCAACAAGTGTGCAGAAAGGGCATTTCATTAAAGGTATGAACTTAAACGATTTTTATATATAGGAAATTCAATACATAATTCTTTAACTTTCTCTCTTATCATATTAAGCCTTCTGTCCTCATTTCTGTGTTCTAAAGCTTCTGAAATAAAACCAGCAATTGTCTCCATCTCTTTTTCTTTCATGCCTCTTGTGGTAACTGCAGGTGTTCCTATTCTTATCCCGCTTGTTATAAAAGGACTCCTTGTTTCAAAGGGTATCGTATTCTTATTTACTGTGATTCCTGCCTTTTCTAATACTTCTTCAGCTTCTTTACCTGTAATTCCAATATCGGTAAGATCCACAAGAATAAGATGATTATCAGTTCCTCCAGATATGAGATTAAATCCTCTATCTATTAACTCTTTTGCCAAATACTTTGCATTTTTTACAATCTGTCTCTGATATTCTCGAAAATCTTCTGTTAGTGCTTCCTTAAAGGCTACAGCCTTTGCTGCAATAATATGCATAAGAGGTCCCCCCTGCATCCCTGGGAATACTCTGCTATCAATATCTTTTGCATATCTATCTTTACACATAACCATTCCACCCCTTGGTCCCCTTAATGTCTTATGGGTTGTAGTAGTAACAAATTCTGCATAAGAGACAGGATTTGGTGAAAGCTCTGCTACCACTAATCCTGCTATGTGTGCTATGTCCACCATAAGAATTGCTCCAACTTCATCGCATATTCCCCTAAATCTTTTATAATCTAAGGTTCTTGGATAGGCACTAAACCCTGCTATTATCAATTTAGGTCTGTATTTTCTTGCCAGCTTGCCCAATTCATCATAATCTATTAAATGTGTTTCTTTATCTACTCCATAGAAGAATACATTATATAACCTTCCTGAGAAGTTTACAGGACTTCCATGCGACAAATGTCCGCCATGAGAAAGATTCATACTTAATATATTATCACCAGGATTTAAAACCGAAAAATATACAGCCATATTTGCCTGAGTCCCTGAATGAGGCTGGACATTCACATGCTCAGCATTAAATAGCTTCTTAGCCCTCTCAATAGCCAATCTTTCTGCAATATCTACATATTCACATCCACCATAATATCTTTTCCCAGGATATCCTTCAGCGTATTTATTAGTAAGAACAGACCCCTGAGCCTCAAGAACAGCCTCACTTACTAAGTTTTCAGAAGCTATTAGCTCTATTTTATACTCTTCTCTTTCAAGCTCAAATTTAATCGCTTCATATATCTCTGGATCCACTTTCATTAATACTGACACTTCATCACCTTTCTCTCTATTTCTCTTATCTTATTCAATCTAATACTATGCCTGCCTCCTAAGAACTTAGATCCTAACCAGGTTTTAACCATTTCCTTTGCAAGCTCTTTATCAACGATGGCTTCTCCAAATATAATAATATTGGCATCATTATGTTCTTTACATAACCGTGCCATATCTATATCTACTACAAGAGCTGCTCTTACACCAGGGAATTTATTAGCTACTATAGACATTCCAATACCTGTTTTACATATCAATATGCCTTTATCTATCTCTCCTGAAGATATCTTTTGTGCAACAAGGCTACCAAAATCCGGATAATCTACAGTTTCATTGTTAAATGGACCAAAATCAACATAATTAATGTTGTTATTCTTTAAAAAGATTATTATCTCTTCCCTTAAACTTTCTCCTCTGTGGTCACTTGCTATAGCAATTTTCATTTTTTAAACTCCTTAAATAGTAAAGTAGCATTTGTACCTCCGAAGCCAAAAGAATTAGACATAGCCACAGCCACTTTTGTTTCCCTTGCAATATTTGGGACATAATCAAGATTACATTCGGGATCCGGAGTTTCATAATTTATAGTTGGAGGAATTATACCATTATATATGGATAGTATTGTTAATATAGCTTCAACTCCCCCTGCAGCTCCTAGCATATGTCCCACCATTGATTTTGTTGAACTTATCTGGATTTTTTTAGAATGCTCTTTAAAAACACTTTTAATGGCTACTGTCTCATTTATATCATTGTAATATGTGGATGTTCCATGAGCATTTATATAATCTACCTCTTCATATGATACCCCCGCATCTTTAAGAGCCATCCTCATACACCTTGCAGCTCCATCCCCATCTGGAGCAGGAGCTGTTATATGATATGCATCAGCTGTCATACCATAGCCACATACCTCTGCATATATTCTTGCTTTTCTTTTAGTGGCGAATTCAAGCTCTTCTAATATAACTATTCCTGAACCTTCAGCGATAACAAATCCATCTCTATCTTTATCAAAAGGACGAGAAGCCTTTTCTGGTTCATCATTTCTTTTAGAAAGAGCTTTCATCGCACTAAAGCCTCCAACAGCAAGTGGTGTTATTACAGCTTCTGTCCCTCCAGCGATCATAACATCTGCGTCACCTCTCTGAATAATCTTGAAAGCATCACCAATTGAATGCGTCCCGGTAGCACAGGCTGTAACAGAGCTGTTATTAGGCCCTTTAGCGCCAAGGTATATTGATATATATCCAGATGCAAGGTTTATGATTAACATAGGTATAAAGAAAGGGGTTAATTTCTTGGGTCCGCTTTCAAGAAGTACTTTATGATAACGTTCTATAGTAGAAAGACCCCCAATTCCAGCTCCCACTAAAACCCCAACTCTTTCAGCATTTTCCTCATTTATTACGAGTCCGGAATCCTCTATTGCCATTTTGGATGATGCAATTGCATACTGGATAAAGAGATCCATCTTCTTAATATCTTTCTTACTTATAAAATTTTCAGGATTAAAGTTTTTTACCTCTCCAGCTATCCTTGTTTCAAATCCATTGGCATCAAATTTAGTTATTAAGCCAATACCTGATTTCCCATTACATATTCCCTCCCAACTTTTTTTAACTCCTATTTCAATAGGAGTAATCATCCCTAATCCTGTAACTACAACCCTTCTCTTACTCAATTTCTTCTCCTTTTAAACGTTAAACAACCACATGTTTTTTTATATAATCTACAGCATCTCCTACTGTTCTTATCTTCTCAGCATCCTCATCCGGTATTTCTATATTAAACGCTTCCTCAAATGCCATAACAAGTTCTACCGTATCTAAAGAATCAGCTCCTAAATCATCAATAAAAGATGCTTCTAATACCACATCTTCAGCTTTAACATCCAATTGTTCTACAATTATTCCCTTTACCTTTGCCTCTATATCCATTTTTCTTCACCTCCTTATGGAAATCAACTTACATAAATAATCCGCCATTTACATTTAATACATGGCCTGTAATGTATACTGATGCATCAGAAATTAAGAAATATACTGCGTTTGCAACATCTAAAGGATTACCAAACTTTCCCATGGGTATCTTCGCTTTCATCTCCTCTTTTACTTTCTCTGATAAACTTTCTGTCATATCTGTCTTAATGAATCCCGGTGCTACAGCATTTACATTAATCCCTCTATTAGCAACTTCCTTTGCCAATGTTTTTGTAAATCCTATTATTCCGGATTTAGAAGCGGAATAATTTACCTGCCCTGCGTTACCCATTTCTCCTACAACAGATGTTATATTTACTATTTTACCATAACGAGCCTTTATCATATATCTTATAACAGATTTTGTACAGTTGAATACACCTTTTAGATTTATATTAATAACTTCATCCCATTCATCTTCACCCATTCTTAAAAGAAGAGAATCCCTTGTTATACCAGCATTATTTACTAATATATCTATACTCCCAAATCTATTTACTATCTCTTTACACGCTTTCTCTGTTTCTTTATAATCTGATACATCAAATCTCTTTATAATTCCTTCTCCACCTCTTTTTTTTATCTCTTCTAATGTTATTTCTGCATCCTTCTCACTTCTTAAGTAATTCACAACAACATTGGCTCCCTTTTCTCCAAGAAGAATAGATATAGCTCTACCTATTCCTCTTGATCCCCCAGTCACAATAGATATTTTGCCCCTCAATTCCATTTATTCTCTATATACTTCAAGGAATCTATTCCGTCTATATTATAAACATTTACTTTTTTATTAATTCTCTTAATTAATCCGGTCAAGACCTTACCTGGACCCACTTCTATAATAGTTTTAACACCCTCCTCTATCATCTTAATAATAGAATTATCCCATCTAACAGGATTATATATCTGTTCTACTAATAAATGCTTAATGCTATCCTTTGATGGATAAAACTCTGCGTTATAATTAGCTATAACCGGAACATCAAGTTCCTTAAACTCTATCCCATCAAACTCTTTTTCAAATCTATCAGCAGCAGGTTTCATTAATTTACAATGGAATGGAGCACTAACATTTAAAAATATAGTTCTTTTTGCTCCTTTTCCCCTTGCCATTTCAGATGCCTTTAAAACCGATTCCTTTTCCCCTGCTATTACAACCTGATCAGGACTATTATAATTTGCAGGGGAGACAATGCCATCAATGCTCTTACATATTTCTTCTATAATATCTTTACTGATTCCTATTATTGCAGACATTATTCCATATTCAGGTGGGAGTACTTCCTGCATATATTTACCTCTCATTTTAACAAGTCTTAAAGAATCAGAAAACTTCATTGCATTACTTGCAACCAGTGCAGAATATTCTCCAAGGCTATGTCCTGCTAATATATCAGGTTTTATACCTATTTCAGACTTCAATATCTCTAAATTAACTATATTAACTGTGTGGACAGTTGGCTGGGTATTCTCTGTAAGTTTTAACTGCTCTTCAGGGCCATAAAAGCATAGGGAAGGGATATCTATATTTAAAGTATCACTTGATTCCTCAAATATTTCTTTTGCCCTTTTAAAACTATCATAAAATTCTCTTCCCATTCCTACATATTGAGACCCCTGACCCGGGAAGACAAAGGCTACTTTCCCCATCTACTTATCTATTACCCCTTCTAAATTTCTTATCACATCCACAGCCTCTCTAACTATGTCTTCTATTATCTCTTTACAACTTTTTATATCTTTTATCATTCCAGAAATTTGCCCTGCCATAAGGGATCCCCATTCCATATCACCTTCTATCACAGCTAATCTTAACTTACCCTCTCCTAATCTTTCGAGTTCTTCCTTGGATGCCCCCCCTTCTTCAAGCGCCTCAAATTCTTTACTCAATCTATTTTGAAGTACCCTAACAGGGTGTCCAGTCCTTCTTCCTGTCACAGTTGTAGTTCTATCCCTTGCTTCAATTATCTTTCTTTTAAAATTTTCATGGGCTATGCATTCCTTTGAACATATAAATCTGGTCCCCATCTGTATACCCTGAGCTCCTAATGCAAAGGCAGCAGCCATTCCTCTACCATCGGCGATACCTCCTGCAGCAATTACCGGGATATTAACAGCATCTGTTATCTGGGGTATAATAGCTATGGTTGTTATCTCTCCAATATGCCCACCACATTCCATACCTTCTGCAATAAGTGCATCTGCACCAATCCTTTCTAATCTTTTTGCTAAGGCTACAGAAGCTACAACAGGAATAACTTTAATATCTGCCTCTTTGAACCTTTTTATGTGTTTACCTGGATTACCGGCTCCGGTTGCAACTATTGGTACCTTCTCTTCTATAACGACATCAATTATTTCTTCTACAAATGGAGACATATAGTATATATTTACTCCAAATGGTTTGGAAGTCCAGGTTCTTACTTTCTTAATCTCTTCTCTTAATAAATCAGGGGTCATACTACCTGCCGCTATCATACCTACTCCACCTGCATTAGATACAGCAGAAGCAAGTTCTGCTGTGGCTGCCCATGCCATACCACCCTGAAATATAGGATATTCTACACCCAATATTTCACATATTTTTGATTTTATCACCATCTTAGGAGAGCCGATCCCCATGTAAGTCCTCCACCGAATGCTTCAAGTAGCACAATATCACCTTCCTTTAGCCTCCCTTCCCTGTTTGCCTCATCTAAAGCTATAGGTATAGATGCTGAAGATGTATTCCCATATTTATCAATATTTAGATAAACTTTATCCATAGAAATACCTATCCTTTTCGCTATAGCCTGGATTATCCTTATATTTGCCTGATGAGGTATTAGAATATCTATATTATTTATATTGTTATTTTTTAATATTTCTATTGCTGCATCTCCTAATGACTTGACAGCTATCTTGAATACTCCATTACCCTGCATCTTAATAAAATGAAGCCTCTTTTCAATAATTTCCATGGAGATAGGGTTGGCTGATCCTCCTCCAGGAACATTTAACAGCTCCCAGAATGATCCATCAGAATATAGATTTGTTGCTATAATACCATTTTTACCTTTATAACCTTCTAAAACAACAGCCCCCGCACCATCACCAAAAAGAACGCCGGTATTTCTATCCTTCCAGTCCACAATCTTTGATAAAGTTTCAGCACCAATTAGCAATATCTTTTTTGATGGACTATTCTTTAAAAATTCATTGGCTACTGATAAACCATATATAAAACCTGAACATGCAGCTGAAATATCAAAGGCAAAGGACTTTCTTGCATTCAATTTATCCTGAACAAAACAGGCTGTTGAAGGGAAGAACATATCAGGGGTTATAGTAGCCACTATTATTATGTCCAAATCTTCCGGGGTAATTTGAGCTGATTCCAGAGCATTAATAGCAGCCTTTGTCGCTAAATCCGAGGTCCTTTCATCCTTTGCTACAATTCTTCTCTCTTTTATGCCTGTTCTTGTAATAATCCATTCATCGGTAGTATCCATCATCTTTTCCAGGTCTTTATTGCTTAATATCTTTTCTGGTAGATATGACCCTGTTCCTATTATTCTGGTCTTTATCATGATATTACTTATAGCTATTATTGCCTAAAATAGGCTTTCTTCCTACATACACTATATAAATCTACACTATCTTTAAGCTTTTCCATAAGATTCTTATTTAGATTGTTCTTGACAAATTTAGCTGATAATAGGATTGCATTCTTAATAGCCTTTGCAGATGATCTGCCATGACTTATTATACCTATTCCATCTATCCCTAATAAAGGGGCTCCTCCATATTCCGAATAGTCTATTCTTTTTTGTAATCTCTTAAAGGCTCTTTTAGCAAGAAATAATCCTATCTTACTTTTCCATGTATGAGTATCTCCTTTTAACATCTTTATTATAGTATCAGCAACACCCTCGCTGGTCTTTAATACAATGTTACCAATAAATCCATCACAAACAATAACATCTGCGACCCCATTATATATATCCTTGCCTTCTACATATCCAATATAATTTAAAGAGCTCTTTTTTAATACCTCGTGTGTTTCCTTTATTATCCCATTTCCTTTACTATCCTCTTCACCATTACTGAGTAGAGCTATTCGTGGTTTATTAATTCCTAAGATGCTTTCAGTATATGCCTCTCCCATTATAGCGAATTGAACAAGATGAAAGTATTTACAATCTACATTTGCTCCAACATCTAAGATTACAGTTGAACCGCTTATGGTTGGAAGGATTGTAGCAATAGCAGGGCGTTCAACCCCATCAATCTTTTTAAGAACATACATGGCTGTTGCCATTATTGCACCAGAATTACCAGCACTTACAACAGCATCTGCAAATCCATTTTTAACAAGATTGAAAGCTACTCTTAAAGATGAATTCTTTTTATTCTTTAGAGCAAATAAAGGTGATTCTTCCATATTTATATATTGGGAAGCATGTACTATCTTTATAGATGAAGGTATTTTTTTAAAATTATTTAACTCTTTGGAGATATATTCTTCTGGTCCAACAAGAAGAAATTCAGCATTGAGCTCATTAGAGGCCATAATTGTGCCCTCTATTACTGACTTTGGCGCGTAATCACCCCCCATCGCATCAACAGCTATTCTCATCGTTATTTCTCCAATTCTATAACATCCATCCCTTTATAAAAGCCGCAAGAGAGGCATACATGATGAGGCAGTTTTACTTCATTGCACTGCGGACATATTGAAGAGGGAGGGAGAAAAAGCTTTTTATGGGTTCTTCTTTTATCTCTTCTCGATTTTGAACTCTTTCTTTTAGGATTTGCCACTTAATACTCCTTATTTAAAGTTATTATCAATAATAAGAGTTTTTAACTTACTAAACCTTATATCTATATTATTATTTTCATTGAAACATAGACAACTCTCTTCATTTAAATCGATACCACATCTTGGGCAGAGTCCCTTACAATTAATACTACATAAAGGCTTTATCGGTATCTCCAGGAAAAGATTCTCTCTTATGATCTTGGATATATCTATTTCATCTGCATAATATCCAATATCCATATCTTCATATAAAAGTTTTCCTTCATCAATAATAGATTCTCTTCCTTTTGGATGAAAATTTATATCAATCTCAGGTCCTAAATTAAAAGTAAAATCCTTAAGGCATCTACTACAAACCATGGAGATATTTCCATTTACTCTTCCTTTTACATGTATTATGGAGTTATCATTATGTAGAAATAAATCAGCATGAACAGAATTAATAAAATATGCTCTTATTCTTTCTGTCTCTTCAAGAATCCGATTTATTATATCCACATCTTCATCTATATTTATATTTAATCCTTCTTTTGGAATTTCTACAACTCTAATCTTCATTACTCCAACTCCCTGATATAATTTGAATTTTATATTATATTTATTCATTTTTGTCAAGGCATTTTTTCTTACTGTAAGCATCTCTTTTTTCGTGATAACATTATGCAGCATATCTTACCACCTTT
>CAZCTP010000045.1:0-21996 GCA_964501575.1 uncultured Thermodesulfobacteriota bacterium | reverse complement strand
TAATGGGGTCAATTTTATTTGCAGAAAAGGGGTCAAAATCCTTGACAATCTATATTATCGCTCAGAATAACTGGGTTACTAGTTATGGTGCTTCAAAGTTGAGAAATAAGGTCATAAAAGATACGTGTATTCTTATGTTGCTTGATTTTGGGGATTATAAGATTTTTGAGAATGCTGGTATTCAGACTATGATTATGATGTTTAAGAAAGATAATAGAACAGATAATTATAGATTTGATTACAGAAGACTCACTGTAAATGATGAATGTTTCCAGAATGTTCTTGATTTACTTAATAAAAAACCGAATCCCAGAATAGAATACTTAACACCTGTAATTTCAAGAAATAACTATTTAGATAGAACTCTGACATTTAGTGACTCAATTATTAAGGATATTCTTGAAAAAATATACAAACAAAGCAACTTTAAACTATATGAAAATGAGATAGCGCAAGGAATTGTTTGTCCACAAGATCATGTTATTAAAAGTACGCAAAAGATATTAGGAAACCAATTTAAAATTGGAGATGGAATATTTGTATTAAACAACTATGAGAAGAGTAATATTCCTTTTACTGAAAAAGAATTGAAACTAATTAAGCCTTATTATACAACAAAGGAATTAGGGAGATATTATGCTAATAAAAACAATTCTGAATGGATTATTTATACTGATTCAAGATTTAAATATCCTATAAATATAAA
The DNA here is from genome assembly GCA_964501575.1 of uncultured Thermodesulfobacteriota bacterium. GTDB lineage: Bacteria > Desulfobacterota > CAZCTP01 > CAZCTP01 > CAZCTP01 > CAZCTP01. The sequence goes on along the minus strand of CAZCTP010000045.1, from coordinate 21,290 downwards.
ACCATACCCTAATATCAAGAAGCACTTAGATAAATTTCAGAAAGTTATCACTTCTGATAACAAACCTTATGGACTTCATAGAGCCAGAGATGAGAAGTTTTTTAAAGGCAAAAAGATAATAGCAGCTCGCAAGTGTACCATGCCAGCTTTTACTTATACGGATTTTGATTGTTATGTATCAGCTGCCTTTTATGTAATAAAGACAGAAAAGATAAATTTAAAATACTTAACAGGATTATTAAATTCAAAACTAATCGCATTTTGGTTAAAGCACAGAGGTAAAATGCAAGGTAATAATTACCAGATAGACAAAGAGCCACTTTTAGCCCTACCCATTATTAAGCCAACTGATAAAGAACAAAAGAAGATAATAGGTATCGTCAACAAAATCCTCTCCCTCACCCAACCTGCCTACGTCCCACGGACAGGCAGGTCACCGCACGCAGACAGGTCCAAAGACTACCTGCCTGCCGAAGCATCGGCGCAGGCAGGTCTTGAAAATCCACCTGCCTGTGCTACGGCAGACAGACAAAAACAAGCAAAAGCCTGCCTGAGCGAGGACGCTCGCAGACAGGTCAAAGAATACGAACGCCAGATTGATCAGTTGGTTTACAAACTTTATGAGTTGACAGATGAAGAAATAAAAATTGTGGAAGATTTTGAGAAAAATAAATTGTGAGAAAAAACATGAAAGAAACGAGGAGGACGTAGGTGGGGTCGAACCTAAAAAATATACTTTAGAAATTATGAGAATAATGCTATATTTTTCATATGGCAAGACAATTGAAGATAGAATATGAGGAGACATTTTATCATAAATGCCATCCACAGGAAAGAGTTGTTAGAAAATTATCTTCTTATAAATTCTGCTTCTATGTCCTATTGCGTGGATAACAATTATTCTCTCATTCTCAAGAACTTCATAGATTACTCTGTAACTACCCACCCTTAATTTATAAAAACCTGTTAATTCACCACTTAATCCCTCAGGCTGAATATCTTCTATATTCTCTGCAAGCCATTTAATTTTCTTTGTAATTCGTTTAGCGATAGGTTTATCAACATTGGCTAATTCGGCTACTGCTTCGTCAAGAATTCTGACAGTATACATAAACCTTATTCCAGACCAAATTCCTTCATCACTTCATCCAGCGGTTTGCCTCTCTTGCCAGAAGATACCTGTTCTTTTTGTCTTTTTAATCTTTTTATCAAATCTTCTCTAATAGGCAATCCTTCATCAGGATCGCCTATCAATTCAAGCATCTTTTGTTCAACAATTTCTTCTATCAATTCTCTGAGCTCTTCCTTTGTCATCTGGGTCACTGATATACTCATCTTTTCTCCTTTAAGGGAAGTTTTACTATATTATATACTCTTTCTTTAAGTTTATCAAAAAAAGCAAATGGAGGGGCGGTCCATCTGACCCACGAACTGGTTATCAATCGATAATCGTTCCGGTCTTGCCTGACCTAGCCAACCACTAAACTCCTCAGAAGCAAAATATAACATTATCTAATCTCCATCTCCATGCTCTTATAGTACAAGTCTTAACGGGCTGTTGTCCAAACCTACTAATAGTTCTTTATAAATGATATAATCCTATTAAAATCAATATCTAAAGGAGATGATGGGTTATCAGTCCCTGCCACAAGGTAAACTATTCCATATAGGTATTAACATGGAGGATTCAGATTCAGGATTATATGATAGCAGCTATTCAAAATATAGAGATACTATAAAGTATGGGAGAGATCCAATAAGAGGTGTGGTGATAGCGATGTCGACATTGGTAGGGGAAACAAGAGATTTATATATGGTCTGTTTCTTAATAAAAACTTTGTATATGGTTATTATTAAAGTAAGAATAAAAAAATCATACTGCAACTACATATAATTTAGTGATAAAAGGTAGATGAAAATCAATTGGGGCAACAGCCCGTCAACTTTCAACATTTCTATCCTCTAATCTCTCCATTACTAAATTTTAATCTGGATTTATATATTATTTAATTTTCTATATTTTTGATTATCTCTGATTATTTTAATTATATGCAATTATGATTTTTACACCCATTATATACATTATATAGATGATATTTCTGTAACAACATCAGTTAAAGAGATTGACATATAAGTGATTTTTTGATAGGTTACTTAAAAATAGGTTAAATTGGAGGCCTTATGAGAAGATTTGGCTGGATGTTATTTTTTTTATTAATTATAATTCCACTAATTTCATATGCCCAAATATATAAATGGATTGATGAAAAAGGAAATGTTAACTTTACAGATAATTATCAGAATGTTCCCGAAAAATATAGAGACAAGACAACCATTTTAAACTTTCCCAAAAGGAAGAGTCCTCCTGAGACAAAGGAAGAAGAGCCACTTATTCCAGCTAAAAAGCCTTCTGTAAAAGAAGAGGTAGAAGAGATGTATGGCGACCATCCACTAAGTTGGTGGAAGATAAAGTTCAGTTCCCTAAATAAGGAGATAGAAAGGTTAAAAAATAGTATTGAATTTAAAAAAAGCTTTATTAAAGCATACGAAAAAGGGAAACGGTTAGGAGCAATATATAATAAAAACCAGATAAAAAGTTATAAGAATAATAAAAAACTACTAATAGAAGAAGAGAAGAGATATAAAGAGTTGAATATAGAACTTGATGAGTTAAGAAGAAAAGCAAGATTTTATGGTGTTCCAAGGGAGGTAAGAGGAGAGTGAAGATTTTAATATATCGCGATTAAAATAGATTTATTAAGGAGGTTTTAATTATTGGGAAGTGTTATCAAAAAAAGAAGAAAAAAGATGAGAAAGCATAAACATAAAAAATTGCTTGACAGGACAAGACATAAACGTAGAAAATAAGAGATATGAAGATATTTCCAAAAATATCAATAAAGGCTCATAAAAAGTCTATAATAATTCATGAAGTAAAAAGAGGAGCCCCTTACCTCTCTTAATTATATTCCTCAAATATAAATTAAATAGTAAAATAGGCAAGGATAGGAAAATCTTTCCCGATTAAGAAACATAAATAGAAAAATCTTTCTATTTCTATACTCGAAGTATTAGAGGGTCATATTATAAAAGATTCATGAATTATCCCTTAATTATTGGATTTCCTTACTCTCGATTGACAGGGAATATCATCTCTGTTATCTTATCTATTAGTATATGGGTAATGAAAATATAATAATAAAAGGAGCTAAGGAACATAATTTAAAGAATATAGATATAGAAATACCAAGGGATAAACTTATTGTAATAACAGGACTGAGCGGATCGGGAAAATCATCATTGGCATTTGACACAATATATGCGGAGGGTCAGAGAAGATATGTAGAATCATTGTCAGCATATGCCCGCCAGTTTCTTGAACAGATGGATAAGCCGGATGTAGAATCAATAGAAGGATTATCTCCTGCTATATCAATAGAACAGAAAACAACCAGTAAAAATCCGAGATCAACAGTTGGAACTGTGACAGAGATATATGACTATTTAAGACTCCTCTTTGCAAGAATAGGAAAACCATACTGCTATAAGTGTGGAAGAGAAATCACGTCTCAGACCGTTCAACAGATAGTGGATCAGACTATGGAGCTTGAAAAAGGAAGTAGAATAAATATTTTGTCCCCGATAGTAAGAGGAAGAAAAGGAGAATATAAGAAAGATATAGACCAACTAAGAAAGGATGGCTATGTAAGAGTAAAAATAGATGGTGAGATTAGAGATCTGAATGAGGATATAATTCTTGATAAGAACAAGAAGCATGATATAGATGTTGTAGTAGATAGACTTATTATAAAGGAAGGAGTAGAGAGAAGGCTTGCGGATTCTATTGAAACAGCTTTAAACCTATCTCAGGGGATAGTCAAAATTGATGTGATAAATCATAAAGAATTCATATTTAGTGAAAGATTCGCCTGTATAGATTGTGGTGTAAGCTATCCCGAGATAACTCCCCGAGTATTTTCATTTAATAACCCATATGGTGCATGTTCAACGTGCAGTGGTCTTGGAAACATTATATATTTTGACCCAAAGCTTATAGTCCCAGATGAAAATTTATCTCTTAGAGAGGGGGCTATAGCGCCCTGGGAGAAAAAATTTTCTATATATTTTCATCAAACCCTTGACTCTTTAGCGGATCATTATAGCTTTGATATATATACGCCATTTAAAGACCTTCCAGATAAAGTTAAAAATGTTTTGCTATATGGCTCAGGAGACGAGGAAATAGAATTCTATTATTATAGGAATGGAGGAAGATATTATTTTAAGAAAAATTTCGAAGGAGTTATAAATAACCTTAATAGAAGATATAAAGAGACTGATTCAGAATATATAAAAGAAGAACTTGAGAGATATATGAATTATAGACCATGCCCTGAATGCAATGGTGCAAGGCTTAAAAAGGAATTCTTAAATATTAAGATAGATGAAAAATCTATATATGATATAAGTAGATTAACGATTAAGGAATGCCTTGATTTCTTTAATAGTCTAAAACTTAATAGATCCGATATGGAGATAGCAAGAAGGATATTAAAGGAAATAAGGGAAAGATTAGGATTTCTTGTAAATGTTGGAGTAGATTACCTAACATTGGATAGAATGGCATCAACCCTATCTGGAGGAGAAGGACAAAGAATTAGATTGGCAAATCAGATAGGGGCAAGTCTCGTTGGAGTCCTATATATATTAGATGAGCCAAGTATAGGGCTTCATCAGAGGGATAATGAAAGATTACTTAACACATTAAAGAGACTAAGGGACCTGGGTAATACAGTTATCGTTGTAGAACATGACAGAGACACCATACTTTCTGCAGACTATGTGATTGATATGGGCCCGGGGGCTGGAGAAAATGGTGGCTATGTTGTATTTAAAGGAAAAGTTGATGAACTTTTAAATGACGAAAATTCCCTTACCGGGAGATATCTATCATATGATTTAAATATTCCTATACCATCAAAAAGAAGGACACTTAATGATAAATTTATTACTATAAAGGGTGCTAAGGAGAATAATCTAAAAAATATTACAGTCAGTATTCCGGTGGGCATATTTACCTGTGTAACCGGAGTATCCGGTTCTGGAAAAAGCACTTTAATAATTGATACCTTATATAAGGCACTTGCCAAGAAATTATATAGATCAAAGGAAATAGCAGGAAAAGTTGAAGAAATATCAGGATTGGAATATATTGATAAAGTTATAGATATCGACCAATCCCCGATTGGAAGAACTCCAAGGTCAAATCCAGCTACATATACGGGGTTGTTTACCCATATAAGAGAGTTATTCTCTCGAGTTCCTGAATCAAGAGCAAGGGGTTATAAACCTGGTAGATATAGTTTTAATGTTAAAGGAGGAAGATGTGAAGCATGTTCTGGTGAGGGAATTATAAAGATAGAGATGCATTTTCTTCCTGATATATATGTACAATGTGAGGTGTGTCATGGAAAGAGATATAATAGAGAAACATTGGAAATAAGATATAAAGGTAAGAACATAGCTGAGGTTTTAGAAATGACAGTAGATCAGGCTCTTCTGTTCTTTGAAAATATTCCTCAAATAAAAGATAAGCTTGAAACATTGTCTGATGTTGGGCTTGGATATATAAGGCTTGGGCAACCAGCAACCACTTTATCTGGTGGAGAAGCTCAAAGAATAAAATTATCAAAAGAATTGAGTAAAAGAGCTACCGGGAGAACTTTATATATTCTTGATGAACCTACCACAGGTCTTCATTTTGCTGATATAGAGAAGCTACTTCATGTATTGAATAGATTAGTAGATGCTGGAAATACCGTAGTTGTAATTGAACATAACCTTGATGTTATTAAATGTGCAGACTATATAATAGATTTGGGACCAGAAGGAGGAGATGAAGGAGGAGAAGTAGTAGCTACTGGAACACCAGAAGAAGTAAGCACTATAGAATATTCATATACCGGCCAGTTTTTAAAGAAACTATTTATAAGAGAAGGGGCAGGAATATCCCACCCCTAACCCTGATTATATCTTTCCTACCAAAATGAAGGAAATAACAAGGGCATAGATTACAAGGGACTCTATTAATGCCAACCCTACTATCATAGGTATGAATATTTTGGGTTGTGCAGATGGATTCCGAGCTATTCCTTCTAATCCTGAAGATATAGCTCTTGACTGCCCAAGCGCTCCTCCAAAAGCTGCTATAGCTATTCCAAAACCACTGGCTAAAGCTATGTAAATCTTTACCGATGAAGCTAAGCCTTGAGCAGCTTCCTCTGCAAAGGAAAAAGAAGCCCCAAATAGAATAAAAACAGGTAACAGAAGGCTTATTAGAATTAATCTTTTCATTATTTTAACATCACCCCTTTCTTTAAAATATTTTAATGCTCTTCCTCAATAAGAGCTAAAGAAATATACATCATTGACAGAAATATGAATATGAGTGTCTGTATAATGGCTACAAATATACCTAATCCTAATGCTAAAGCAGGAACAACTATTGGAATTAAGAGAGCCATCATTAATACAAGATGGTCTCCGGTTATATTCCCAAACAACCTCAACGAGAGGGATAATGGCCTTGCAAGATGGCTTATAACCTCAATTGGGAACATAAGTGGAGAAAGCCACCATATTGGACCCAAAAAATGCTTAATATACTTCATTCCGTGTTCTTTAAATCCCCAGTAATTATAGTAGAAAAAGACCGCAAGCGCACATGCTAAAGTAGTATTTAAATTATTCGTAGGAGGTAAAAAACCCGGGATGAGACCAAGAACATTTGAAAAAAATATAAACAGGGTTAATGTCCCTATTAATGGAAAGAATCTTTCAGAGTGCGGTCCTATAATATCCCTCATTAAACCAATAAGCGTTTCTGTGAGGACTTCAAATATATTTTGAATACTTACCCTTTCATTAGGTATAAGTCTATCCTTAGATAAACCGAGCTTAATTCTCAATATTATAGATATTGTTATTAAAAATATCCCAACAAATATAGCTGATATTACCTGATTAGGAATATGTTTAAGGAATGGTATAAGATTAAACCATGTAAATGCTTCATGCTCCATTAAATATCCTCCTCCCTTAAATAAGAAATAATACTCTGCATTATAATAGCTATAAATATAACTGATAATCCAATTACAAAGGATACAGAATTTATTTTTATATATATTATATTAAAAAATATTAAGGAAGTTAATAGAAAAAATTTCATTGCTAATAATACTCCATAGAATATAACCTCCCTTCCTTTTATTATCCTTTCCAATATAAACCTTAAACCTTTAAAATTTAGAATGGCTATTATCCCTCCAATTAGTAGCCCCCCGGTTATATTTAAAGATTTTAAGATTATACTTCCAATTACAATAATTATCAATATTATATAGCTATTTTTTTCTACAGCATCTAAGAATCCCTTTTTTCTTCTTCTTTCATCAATGTGAATAGGCTTCTCATCCCTGCTACGAAACCAAATATTAAAAATATTATTGTAAGCCATGGTGATGTATCAAATAATCCGTCTAAATAACTTCCTATAAATAGCCCTATTATAACAGAAACAGCTATCTCAATACCAATTGCACTATATTTACCGACACTCTTTAATATGCTTTTATTTTCATCCTTCAATTCTTTATACTTTTAAATGCCTTCTCAATAGCATTAATTGTATTATCAAGGTCTTCTTTTGAGTGTGATAGGGATATAAAGGCTGCTTCAAATTGAGAGGGAGCTATATTTATACGGGTATCAATCATATTTCTAAAAAATGCCTTGTATTTGGATAGATCAGACAATTTTGCAGAATTATAATCATTAACATCCTTATCTGTAAAGAATATTGTAAGCATAGATCCCACTCTATTGACCTTAATAGGAATCCCCACTTTCTTTGAGGCATAAATTATACCATCATATAGATATTTTGATTTCTCCTCCAATTCTTCATATATTTTAGGCTTTGATAACACCTTTAATGTTTCAATACCAGCGGTCATAGCAACTGGATTACCAGATAATGTCCCAGCTTGATATACACCTCCCAAAGGAGATACCTTCTCCATTATCTCTCTTCTTCCACCATATGCTCCTACAGGTAATCCCCCTCCTATTATTTTCCCAAGGCATGTAATATCAGCCTTTATATCGTATAGTTCCTGGGCTCCACCATATGACACCCGGAATCCTGTTATAACCTCATCAAATATGAGAAGGATACCATTTTCATAGGTAATCTCCCTGAGTTCTTTAAGAAAACCATGATTAGGAGGAACAACTCCCATATTCCCAGCCACAGGTTCAATAATGATCGCAGATATATCCTCTCTTTCTCTTCTTATAATCTCTTTTACACTATCAATATCATTAAACGGAAGATTTATAGTATACTTTGTAAAATCTTTAGGAACCCCAAGGCTATCAGGGACACCAAAGGTTAGAGCTCCTGATCCCGCTTTAACCAATAAAGAGTCACAATGTCCATGATAACATCCTTCAAACTTTACTATCTTATTTCTTCCAGTAAATCCTCTGGCAAGTCTTATAGCACTCATTACAGCTTCTGTTCCCGAATTCACCATTCTTACCATATCAATAGATGGAAAAGCATCTATTATCATATTGGCAAGTTCAACTTCAAGAATGGTTGAGGCTCCAAAGCTTGTTCCCTTCTCTATAGACTTATATAACCCCTTTAAGACATCCGGATGAGCATGCCCCAATATCATCGGACCCCATGAACAGATATAGTCTATATACTCATTGCCATCAATATCATATATCTTTGAGCCCTTTGCATGAGAAATAAATATAGGATTTCCCCCAACAGCCCTGAATGCTCTTACAGGACTATTAACACCACCAGGCATAATCCTTTGAGCCTCTTCAAAAGCCCTTTTTGATCTTTCTCTATTCATTTTATTTTAAAAATTATATTATTATTTTTCTATTATGTAAATAAATAATTTTGGGGATAATCATCTTTTTGATTTTTCTGGAATTCTATATCAATTTAAAGTCCTTATTATAGACTTATGATATTCTAAAAACCTAAAGAATTAAAGATAAATCTTATTTCTCAAATGATTTTTAAAGAAGTGCAGTATCTAATGCTATCCCTTCTACTAATCCATAATCACTAACGATTAACTTATCAGCATTTAATGTATTCATTACTTCAAGGGTAATCATTATCCCTGCTAATATTATATCCTCTCTTCCTTTATCTAATCCTTTAATTTTAGATCTTTCTTCAAGAGTAAGGGTCTTCATGTCATTAAATATATTTTCAATATTTTTTCTATATAATATATAGCCATTTATTTTATCTCTATCATAGGATGGCAAATTCTGGTCCATAACAGCCAATGTTGTAATTGTACCGGCTGTTCCTATCAATAATATATCATTAACTGAATACTCTTTAATATCTGACAATTTATCCCTTATCTCTTCCTTTAGATTAAATATTTCCAGAGGAAATGGTGGATCAGAATGTATAAACCTCTCTGTTAAGTATACAACACCAAGATCCAGGCTCCTGGTACTTAAGGTTAATTCCCCATCTGTAAATATAAATTCTGTACTTCCACCACCTATATCAAATACTATTCCCTTAGCTCCATTTAGCAAATCTTTGTTAACGCTTTTTATTCCAAATAGTACTCCCTTTAATGTGAGCCTTGCCTCTTCATCCCATGGAATTACTTCAATATTCAAATTACATTCCTTGCGTACCATATCAATGAATTCTTTCTTATTAACCGCATCCCTCAGAACCTTTGTCCCAGCAGCTCTTATTTTATCTACTTCATATTCATATATAATCTTCATAAAAGATTTTATAGTTTTTAACGTCCTACTCATAGAATCATAGGATAGATTATTATTCCTGAATATACCACCAAGCCTCGTAATCTCTCTTATTGTAATTAAAGACTTCAATTCGTTATCTTTAACCTCTCCTATAAATAACCTTAATGTATTTGTCCCGATATCAATAGATGCAATTCTCATTTTTTATAATTTTTAGCATATTCAATATAGTTATTAACTGAACCCAATATCATTGATATATCTTTATCACTGAGTTCTCTTTTAACCTTTGCCGGGGTTCCAACAACCAGACTTCTTTTAGGAATCACCATCCTCTCTGTTACAAGAGCCCCAGCACCAACTATACTCTCTTCTTCTATAACTGCTCCATCTAATATTATCGCACCTATTCCTATTAAGCATCTACTTTTAACAACACATCCATGTAAAATTACTCCATGCCCTACAGTTATATCATCTTCAAGTATTGTTGGATATTTGTTTCTTGTAATATGAACCATAGAGAAATCTTGGATATTTGTCCTTTTCCCTATTCTTATATAGTTCTCATCACCTCTTATGATAGTATTAAACCATATACTTGAATATTCCCCTATCTCAACATCTCCTATTATATAGGCATTATCAGCAACAAATACAGAAGGATCTATCTTAGGCATTATGTCCTTGTATGGTATTATCATCTCTCTCTCCTTTTTAATTTTATTCTAATCGGTAAGCCTTCAAATCCATATTTGTTACGAATCTGATTTATTATATATCTTTCATATACTGGGTCAATACCCTCCGGAATATTCAAAAATATAATAAAGGTAGGAGGATTAGTTAAAACCTGGGTTGTATAGTATATTTTTACCTCTTTATTCCTGTAAGATCTTGCTGGACGCCTTTTTACTATTTCTCTAAAAAATATATTTAACTCAGATGTATTAATTCTCATATTCAATTTCCCTGAAATTCTATCAACAGTTTTTATTATATTATCTATTCCAATGCCTTTAAGAGCCGATACATTAAGCAGAGGAGAATAATCCATAGATCTTATTCTATTTTTTACATACATATTATATTCCTCTTCATCAGTATCTATAAGATCCCACTTGTTTATCACAATTATAGAAGCCTTTCCTGCTTTAGATATAAATTGGCATATCTTCAAATCTTGATCAGTAACCCCTTCCTTCGCATCTATTATTAATAAAGATATATCACTTTCTCTTATACTTCTGAATGCACGATTGATACTGTATTTTTCTAATCTATATTCCACCCTACTCTTCCTTCTTATACCAGCCGTATCTATTATTATATAATTCTTACCCCCGAGTTCAAAATGAATATCAATAGAATCTCTTGTAGTCCCAGGTTCTTCATGGGCTATAACTCTTTCATATCCAATAATTCTATTTACTATAGATGATTTGCCTACATTCGGCCTTCCTATTATTGCAATCTTTATAGAATGTTTGTCTTCTTTTACACCTTCATAAGGAAATGAAGATATAATATTAAATACCTCTCTTTTTACTTCTTCTATACCTATATTATGCTCTGCAGATACTGGAAATATTCTCTCTATACCAAGACTATAAAATTCATAGATATTTCTATTAGCTTCATTTGTATCCATTTTATTAACTAAATATATTATTGGCTTTTCCGACCTTTTAAGAATTTTATATATCTCTCTATCAGAAGGGGTCAATCCTTCCTTACCATCCATTAGTAATATTATAATATTAGCCTCTTCAATGGCTAACTCAGCTTGCTTAACAATACTATCTAATAGGCTAACCTTTTCCCCAAAATAGATACCTCCAGTATCTATAAGAGATATCGGGATACCATATAGATCCAACTCTCCGTAATTTCTGTCCCTTGTAACCCCTGGTTCTCTTTCTACAATGGATTTCTTCTTATTTATTAGCCGGTTAAAGAGAGTAGACTTACCTGCATTGGGTTTGCCAACAATGGCAATTTTGGGCTTCATTGAGCTATCTTAGAGGAATACTTTATCAATAGTCCCCTCCCCCTGAGGGGAAGGGGACAAAAAATTTATTTTACCAGTGCAAAAGCAGGAAGAACCCTATCATTTGGTACTTCTAACACTTTAAGCTTTACCCTGCCCCCTACCTTAACCTCTTCAGGATTTGCATCAACAATTCTTGACAAAAATCTAACTTCACCTATCTTTATCATAGCAAAAATTAACGGTGCTTTAAATCCCATTGGGACACCACTCTCTTGCACAGTAAATGCATATATCTCTCCTTCTTCTGGAAGTTCTATCCATTCTAAATTGTCTGACATACATTTTGGACATACAACTCTTGGAGGCCAGGGAACAAAACCACAATCTTTACATTTTGTAGAAGTAAGTCTACCTTCTTTAAGAAAATCATAGAATTTATAAATCCTATTCTGGTACTCCGTTTCTTGTGGAAATGGATCTAATGTATAATAATATTTTTCAGCCATATTAAGCCTCCTTCCCGTATATTATTACAATATGTTCGCCAGGACCACTATTATTATGGGTTAATCCTACCTTAGCATCCTTAACTTGCCTTTCACCCGCTTCTCCTCTCAACTGTTTAAACATTTCACAACATTGGGAAACACCGGTTGCTCCTAAAGGATGACCTTTACCAATAAGTCCTCCATCTACATTAACAGGAACCTTTCCTCCAAGGTCTGACTGTCCACTTTCAATAAATTTACCTCCTTCTCCTTTCTTACAAAATCCCAACTCCTCATACGCTATCAATTCAGCAATCGTAAAGCAATCATGAACCTCTGCAACATCAACATCTTCTGGTTTTATACCAGCCATCTTATAAGCATTCTCACCAGCTATCCTCAGTCCAGGCCATTCAGCATAGTTCTCATATATATTTGATAGGAAGAAATTCCATATCTTCTGCCCAAATCCCAATATGTATATAGGCTTATCAGTATACTCCTTTGCTCTATCAGCAGCCACTAATATAACGGCAGCAGCTCCATCAGTAACTGGACAGCAATCATAAAGCTTTAATGGAGAAGCAATAAGTTTGGAATTAAGACATTCTTCCACACTTACAACATTTTTAAAATGTGCATAAGGATTCTTTGAAGAAAATTTATGATTCTTTACCGAAATCATCGCTAGTTGTTCTTCAGTAGTTCCATAAATTCTAATATGTGTTTGAGCTGCTAATGCAAACATGGGTGGAGCTGTGAGTCCAAAACATCCTTCCCATTCCCTATCAATACCAGCCATCATATTAATAAATATCTCCTCAGCATTCAACTTGTTCTTTTTCTCTTCAAGGCTCTTAGGAAGATTTGGTATATTCATTTTCTCTGCACCAACAACCATTGCTATATCTACTACTCCAGCTGCTATAGCTAAATATGCATCCCTTATAGCGACGCTTCCACTCTGACACATATGTTCAACCCTCGCATCATACTTTGGCTGAATACCCAATACTTCTGCAGCCAATGGTGCTACGTGACTCTGAAAAGCTGTCCTTTCAGGGAAAACAGATCCCAAAACAAAACCTTCAATATCCTTAGGTTTAAGATTCTTATTATCTACACTATCAAATGCAGCTTTACCTGCTTCTTGAATTAGATCTCTAAATGTAGCCTTTCTCACTCCCCATACTGAATGACCAGCTCCAATAACTGCTACTTTTCTCATAATTTCCCCTCCTTTTAATTAAAATGGTTTTCTTAAAACTCCCAATACATCCACTTTATCTCTTAAGGTATTCATCTCTTCCTCAGTGGGAGGATCGGTCGTCGGAACATTAGGTGGAATTATAAGGTCAAATCCAGTATTAGCCTTAACCTCTTCTACTGTATGACCTGGATGCACAGATTTAAGCCTCATATGTTTGGTCTCCTCCTCAAAATCCATGATAGCTATAGGAGTAATAACCAGAGTAGGCCCATCATTTCCCATCCCCATATCCTTTTTCCATCCATATTTGTTCCTGTATCCTATTGCTGATATAAAATCAACCTCTTCAACAAATGTCCTTTTATCATGATTTCTAACAAAATAATATATTCTTTTCATATTGTCATTGAAGGTTTGAATCCCCATAAGACCAGGACCTTTAAGCACAGGGCTGCCCCAATCCTTCCCTATAAGAGTATTATTTATATTACCATACTTATCTATTTGCATTCCACCAACAAAAAACACATCAGCAAGTTTCCTTGGACCAGGATTATACAATTGACAATCATGATCATACATCATACCCTCAGCAATCTGCATAAATCTATATTCCCAAGGAAGAAATGTAGGAGTATTCTTTGGAAGACTCTTCCCTTCAAGGCTCATATAATAACCACCTGTAATATATACAAGACTTGGAGCCCTAAGTATAGAACCTAACAGTACTCCATTATATATTACATCAGAATATACTCCCCCACCTGCTGCTCTATCCGTCTCTTTAATCTGTCTTGAAACTACAATAGCCATAAATTCATTAGGGCTATATTCGCCATTATATTCATTTCCCATCCTTTTATCCTCCTATATAAGTGATTGTCTTAACTTTAGCATTTTATCTGAGCCACCAATTAGCTTAATATATTCATTTATATTCTTTGGTCCGTAAACATATTTATCCAGATATCTCTTAAAAGCATCTGGATCTTCACCGGTCCTTGTTGCAGTGGCAGCTGCAACATACTCCTTTACATGTTCGCTATCATGCATATAGTATCCTTGAGCTTCATCCGGGTGCGCTCCAAATGGAGCTTCTACAACACATTCACCTGCTATTAAACATGCCAATATAACTACTCTCGGGTCTTTTCTCATAAAATCATTTGGAACTATCTCCTCTGCAGACAAAACTATCTTCCCTCTTGTAGCTCTTGCTAGTATTCTTTCACTGAATACACTCGCTTTAAATATAGCATTTCCATAGGGATCCGCCTGTGAAACATGAAGGAAAGAAACATCTATAGGAATTGGTGGAACAGCGACCCATTTTTGTCCATTTACCTCTATTTCCTTCAGGTCTTTATTATACTTTGGTAGATCTGTCCCCACCCCCTGTTTCGTTAATAGATACGGCATATTCCATCCTGCCGCTTTCATAGCGCAATGCCATTGTTGAAAATCACATTCCCAGAATTCAACCTTACCTTCGTTGATAGCCTTTCTAAAACAGGGAGCCATTGGTGCATAATGTTGCATTCCCATATAAGTGGTAACTACCTTCTTAACACATCCGGCACCAATAAGCATATCCACTCCAACCCCTCCACCCAAGGAAACTACTGTAAGATCTTTAACACCTCTCTTTATTAGTGCCCTGATAAGGGCTATTGGTTCATGGAATAATATAAATCCCCCGACACCTAATGTATCTCCATCCTTAACATGGCTAACAGCCTCTTCAATAGATACAACCCTTTCTTTTCTTCTACCCATTTCTTCAACTCCTTTCGATTAATTTAATTTTTTTTAAAATTTACCCTTGTCTTTCCAACTACTACTTTTTCCCCTTTTTGATTTTCACAATATACCTCACATGTTACAATACCTTTCCCCTCGTCCTTATCTATAACCTTACCCTTAGAAGTAATAGTATCTCCAGGTCTAACAGGAGCTAAAAATGTAACCTCAAGCTCTCCTCCAGATATCCATGCCTTAGATACCCAATTTGTCATCATCTGAGAAATATAAGCCAATGATAACAATCCATGTGCTATTGTCCCTCCAAACATGGTATTCTTAGCAAACTCTGGATCCACATGCAATGGATTATAATCTTTGGATGCATCAGCATATTTATTTATCTTTTCCTGGGTTATTTCCTTTACAACCGGTGTTATCTCATAACCTACTTTAATATCTTCAAATTTTACCATTTTTTACCTCCTATTTTGGCCAAATACATGATGACCTTCCTATAACTATTTCTTCTCCATTCTGGTTCTTAGTAGTAGTTTCAAAGACCAACCATTTTCTATCCTTTTTTATATATTTATCCACTACCTTCGTTGTAGTTATCAAATTATCCCCGGGCTTGGCAGGTTTTATAAATTTATATTCCTGCTTAGCATGGATTCCACTACCTCCAGGTCTAGCATCCAATACAGATTGAAGGGAATAGATAGCAGCTATTGTTGGAGGACCAATTAAACTTCCATATTCAGACTTTTTAGCCTCTTCTTCACTTATATATAATGGGTTTTCATCCTCTACAGCCTTAGCGTATTTTATTATAGTATCCTTTGTCAACTCATAGGTAAAAGAGGGAAGCTCCAAGCCTACTTCTATCTCATCATATAACAGTTCCTTTTTTCCCATAAAATCCTCCTATTATCTCTTTCTTAATAAATGTTTTGCCACAATCAATCTTTGAATCTGATTTGTCCCCTCAACTATCTGGGTCAATTTTGCCTCTCTCATATATCTCTCAACAGGATGATCTTTCATATAACCATAACCACCAAGTATCTGAACCGCATCAACTGTCACTTTCATTGCTACATCAGTAGCAAAGAATTTCGCCATTGAACCAAGCATCCCCACATCGCTCCCACCTCTATCTATCTCTGCACATGTTTTATAAAGCAACTGTCTTGCAGCTTCTATATAAGTAGCCATATCAGCAAGCATAAACTGAATAGCCTGAAATTCTGCGATAGGCTTTCCAAATTGAACTCTCTGTTTGGCATAATCTGCTGCATAATCTAATGCAGCCTGAGCCAATCCAATAGCTCTTGCTGCTGTAATAAATCTTGTAACTTCAACGATCTTCATTACGGTAGTAAAACCTTCACCCTCTTTACCCACAAGACTCTCCTTCGGAATTCTACAGTTATCAAATATTACCTCACAGGCAGATACAGCTCTTGTCCCCATCTTCTTCTCCTTTTTCCCTATAGAGAATCCAGGGATTCCCTTTTCTACAATAAAGGCTGAAATTCCCTTTATCCCTTTAGATGGATCTGTCTTAGCAAATAATGTAATTATATCTGCCACATCTGCAAAAGATATAAAGCATTTAGTTCCGTTCAGGACGTATTCATTCCCCTCGAGGACAGCCCTTGTAGATATGTTTGCTGCATCAGAACCAGCTTCAGGCTCTGTAAGTCCAAAGGCACATATCAAATCACCCCTTGCTATCTTTGGAAGATATTTTTCCTTCTGTTCTTTGCTACCTGCAACAACAATAAGCCTTGGACCCAATATAGAACTGGCACTTAATATAGCAGAAGATGAACAGGCTCTCGCAATCTCTTCAATTACTATTGCAGCGCTCAAAATCCCAGCATTTGATCCACCATATTCCTCAGGAAGGGTTAACCCAAATATACCTTGTTCTTTTAAAAGATTAAATACATCCCATGGAAACTCTCCTTTTTCGTCCCTCTCGCCTGCACCAGGTGCAATTTTCTCCTGGGCAAGTTTACCTATCGTTTTACGAAGTATTTCCTGTTCCTCTGTTAATAGATATTGTTCCCCAACGGTTACCATTATTATTTCTCCTTTCTATAATTTTAATCCGAGTATTCTCTGAGCATTTTTATAGAAAACCTTTTCTAATACCTCAGGTTTAAATTTCAATTCATCCCAGTCTTTGAATAACCTTTCATGAGGAATGGCCGGATAATCAGACCCAAACATGAATTTATCCTGAAGCCTTCCATTTATCTCTCTCTTTAGAGAATCAGAGAAATATTTCGGAGACCATCCAGAAAGCTCATTATAAACATTTGCCTTATGCTGAAGTACCGCAAGCATCTCTTCCTGCCATGGCCAGGATGGATGACATGCTATTATTGTAAGATCTGGAAAATCTGCAGCAAGGTCATCTAAAAGCATAGGGTGTGTATATTTAAGATGTATTCCCATTCCACCTGGCAATCCTGCTCCTATCCCTGTTGTCCCACTATGAAATTGAACTGGAATTTTAAGCTCCACACACTTCTCCCATAACGGATAAAATTTTCTATCATTTGGTGCAAATGCCTGAACAGTCTGTTGAAACTTTAGCCCTATAAGTCCCAATTCCTTAACACATCTCTCTGCCTCCTTAATAGCCATTTCACCCTTCCATGGGTCTACTGAGCCAAATCCACATATAAAGGCATCTGGATGGGCTTTTATAATCCTTGCCAAACTATCGTTACTGAATTTGGGAAGACCAGAAGCAGTTTCTGCATCCCATCCAACCAATATTCCCTTCACATCAGCCTTTATAAAATCCTGAGCCATCTCTTCTTCAGTCTTAAAAGAGAGTTTGAATTTATAATGCTTTTCCATAGCTTCATTATATTTACTTAAAGAATCCCCCATCATTTCTTTAGTGGATACATGAGCATGCACATCTATAGCTTTCATAATTACCTCCTAATATTTTTATAAATTATTACATACTGGATACATGTTTTAATAATTAACAATTATTTTAGCTAATGTCAAGATAAAATAATAAGGTTTGGTAATCCTCTATGAACTCATGAACTCCTTATAATGAGGGATTGATGCTTTGACTATTACTATAAATGGGGGCTTCTAAACCTCAAGTTTATTGGTCAGAAAACCCCACAATTATTAAGAACAAATCCCCTTATACCATATTTAATTGTATTTATATCGAAGATTTAAAGCCGGTTATGAATTTCGAGAGATATCAGAAATTTCTTCAACAATCTCCTCATTTATTATTCAACATCCTTTTTACAGGAATAAGTAATTGACTCTACTATCTCATATTAAAGCATTGACAAATTAAGATTAAATTTTATATATTTTAAATGATGGAGAAGGAAAAGGATATATTGAGGAATTATATAGGGGCTAAGAAGTTAAAATTTACACAACAAAGGGAAAGGATTTTAGAAGCATTTTTAAAAATGGAAAAACATGTAAGTGCAGAAGAACTCTATATGAGTATTTCAAAAAACAATCCAGAAATAGGCCTTGCTACAGTTTATAGAACGCTTAATCTTTTGTGTGAATGCGGATTAGCTCAGGAAAAGAATTTTGGAACCGGAGAAACAAGATTTGAACATATATTTAATCATAGACACCATGATCATCTTATATGTGTAAAATGTGGAGAAATAATAGAATTTGAAAATCTTCTTATAGAAAAGCTTCAAGATGAGGTAGCTGCAGAAAAAAAGTTTGAGGTTAAGAGTCACAATCTTGAAATTTATGGAATATGTTATAATTGTAGAAGGAAAGGGGAAAAATCCTAATTTTATTATAAAAGATAAGCCTTTTCTAATTATCTAATTCTTCAGCATAATAGCTCATAGTAATGATTGAAACATGAGGTGGGTTTTGTTATTATAGTTCAATCTCTTTCCAATTAAGGTATATTATTAAGAGAAGGAGGATTAATATGGATAGTGTGAAAACACCATGGGGAAGATGGACCCTGCTTGATGAAGGAGAAAATTATAAGGTAAAAAGGATTGAAGTCTTCCCTAAGAACAGACTATCCTATCAGAAACATTTTAAAAGAGAAGAACATTGGGTAATTGTTAAGGGAATAGGTAATATTATTCTTGATGGAAGAGAAATAATACTTAAAGAAGGAGAATATATAGATATACCAAAGATGTCGAACCATAGAATTGGAAATATGGAAGATGACCTATTAATATTCATTGAAGTCCAAATGGGGAAATATCTTGGAGAAGATGATATTATAAGGATTGAGGATGATTATGGAAGAAGTAATTAAAGATTTTGATGAACTACCTATAAAAAAGAGAATAGATATTATATTAAACAAAAGGGGCAAGGAGAGAGAAAAGCTTATTATTCAATCAAGAGATGCAAAGAGGATAGTTCAATCTCTTCCAGAAGAAGAAATATTTTTCACTATTAAGGAGATAGGAGAAAAGGATGCTGTATCTATTATATCATTAACAAGTCCAAGACAGATGCAATATTTGCTTGATATAGAACTATGGAAAAGAAACCAATTGGATATAAAGGAAGGATTGAATTGGTTATCAATTATTGCTGAATGCGGATGGGATAAAATTAAAGAATGGATCAGAACTGTTGATCCTGATCTCATTGTGACACTATTAAAAAAATATATAAAAGTATATAAAATTGATATTGACAAGTATATAGAAGAAATTGATAAGTTCCCTTCATTTACTCTGGATAATATATACTTTATTGAGTTTAAAGATATTGATAGTGAATCTATCCTGTCTAATATACTTAGAGTTATAAATGAAGAATATAGAGGTCTTTATATAACCCTAATGGAAGCTATAAGATGGGAAATTGATGCAGAAATAGAAGAAGAGGCACTTAGGTGGAGGAACACAAGGCTTTCAGAGAAGGGATTCCCTGAGCTTGATGAAGCTTTAAATGTTTACAGATATATAAACTTAGATATAGAAAAATTTTCTACAAAGAGATATGAAGAGGTAGGAATAATAAGAATTCCCCCTCAATATCCTCTGCTATTTCAGGAAAGTTCTACATTCATTTATAATACTCTCACAAATATAACAGATAATTCTGTAATTGGTAGATTGAAAAGTGAACTCGCTTATTTATCTAATAAGGTTCTTATTGCAGATTGCCTCGATATAAGCAATATTGAAAATATAGAAAAAACAGTAAAAAAAGTTTCTAATTATCTGAATATAGGACTTGAATATATGAGTAACAAGGATATTAAAAACTCAATAGAAATTCTTACTAATAGATGGATGGAACATATATTCCAGATTGGATATAGCCTCATATTAAAATTGAAATTGAGGGCAAAAAGGGAGCTAAATGAGAGATGGGGAGAGAATATTGATATTGGTATTAATCTCCTTGATTCTCCTGTTGAAGAAATAATAAGGGGAATTATCAAAAAAAGACCTTTATTCTTCTCAAATGACTATAGAGAATTTAAAAGTATTGATGATATTATGATAGTTAAAGATTATATTAAAAAGATGGAATATATTGAAAGATTATTTATTGATATTCTTGCCTTTCCAATTGAGAATTTTAGCTCTTTAAGAACTTCAGAAGATGTAAAATGGAGTTCAATCCTTATAACGTTATTTGCGAATCTTATATTAAAAGATAAGTATACCTTTGGATCTATTACTCTTGATGAGCTTAAGACTCTATTAATTAAAGTATTTGAAAAGAAGAAAGGAGAACTTCTAAAAAGGGTTAAAGATGATGTAAAAAAAGATTTTATTCAATACCTTATAAATAAACACCAAAAGATTAATAAAGATGAAAGAATATTCTTAGAGGATTTTGTAAATAATTCCTTTGAGATATTTGAAGAAGAATTCGGACTTATAGATCCATATAAAAAGATAGACTCAAGATTCGTGAAGGGTATATTGATAAAAGGATAGGAACCAGATGTAGATCGTAAAATAGAATTGACCCCCTATCGTCATTTAAAATTGACCCCTTT
>CAZCTP010000044.1:0-22141 GCA_964501575.1 uncultured Thermodesulfobacteriota bacterium | reverse complement strand
TTGATATCACTCTGATTTAATGCTATATTTATCTTAAAGGAAAGCTTTATCTCTTCCATGGCTCACCTCCTTATTTTTTTCACTCTTTTTATTTTAAGGTGAGCCATATTTTTTTCCATCACGAAATTGGAGATGCTTCCTTTACTAAACCCCATTCTATTAAAGTAGTCTCTGGTAAGATCCTTTACAAACCCTGCAAGTAGAAAAAGACTAATGAGATTTGGTATTGCCATGAGCATAGTCGCAATATCCGCAAGATTCCATACAAGTTTTAATGGTATAGATGCGCCCACAAATACAAGGACTGTATAGATAATCCTATAAGGCATTATAGCACGCTTACCAAGGAGAAACTCGGCACTTCGATCCCCATAGTAGGACCATGCAATGGTTGTAGTATATGCAAAGAATATAAGTCCAAAACCCACAACCCATGCTCCTATATTTCCTAAGGACTGTTCAAAGGCATATGCTGATAATGCTGCACCATAGAGGGACTCTGGCCTTGCATTGCCCCATGCTCCTGTAACTACAATTACCAGAGCAGTCATACTACATATAATTATGGTATCTATAAATGGCTCCATCATAGCTACCAATCCCTCACGCACCGGCTCCTTTGTCTTCGCAGCAGCATGTGCCATTGGAGCTGATCCAAGCCCCGATTCATTTGAGAATGCTCCTCGTGCTACTCCGTACCTAATAGCAGAACCAATACCTCCACCCCCAACAGCCCAGGGATTTAGTGCGTGATTGAAAATAGTAACAAAGGCTGAAGGAATTTTATCAAAATTCAAAAAAAGAATTAGAAGTGCTGCACAGCTGTAAGCTATTCCCATAAAGGGAACAACCTTAGCTGCAACCTTTGATATACGCTTAATTCCACCAATGATTACAAGCCCAACCATTATGGACATGAACACCCCAATTGCTAATTTAAATTTAGTAGCCTGAGGAATAACATATGTAAGACCATCAACAACAGAATTTGCCTGTACCATATTTCCTATACCAAAAGAAGCAATGATAGCAAGTATAGAAAAGGCTGTCCCCATTCTTGGCATACCAAGTCCATTTTTTAAAGTATACATGGGTCCCCCTGACACTTCACCATTTGAGTGTATTACACGAAATTTAAGAGCAAGGGTGCAGGAGGTATATTTGGTTGCCATGCCAACCAAGGCAGTAACCCACATCCATAGGATTGCGCCAGGACCTCCAAAGGTTATGGCGGTTGCTACTCCTGCAATATTGCCGGTACCGACAGTTGCTGATAGAGCAGTGGATAATGCCTGGAAATGGGTAACCTCTCCTGGATCATCCTCCTTATCATATTTACCAGCTATTAACTCTATTGAATGTTTGAACCCCCTAATCTGAATGAACCTAAGACGGATAGTAAGGTAAAGACCTGTCCCAACCAGAAGCAGAATAGAAGGCCCACCCCATACATAACCAGCTAATGTTCCTGTTAATCCGGTAAGCAATGATATTAATTTTCTTATCATAATAAAAAAATCCAGATAATTTAATTAATATTAACAAAAAAATTAATACAAGAAAACAAAATTTGACCAAAGTCAAAGATTATGTTTAGATATTATTCTATTTTATAATGAAAATAGAGAATTAGAAGATTTTTACAATTAGTAATAATTTTTTTAAAAGGAGGTTAAATATGTTTTGTAATCAATGTGAACAGGTAGCAAATGGAAATGGATGTAAAACAGTAGGAGTATGTGGGAAATCACCCAGGGTGGCAGCTCTTCAAGATCTTTTAATGTATGATCTTAAGGGATTATCTCTCTATGCTGTGGAGGGTAGAAGGGTTGGAGTGACCGATAAAAAGGTTGACAAACTTATATGTAAGGCAATCTTTACAACCCTCACAAATGTAAACTTTGATGAAAGGGTATTCGAGTCTCTTATAAGGGAATGTGTGGAGCTTAGGGAATCTCTTAAGGCGAGGGTTAAAGAGGCTGGAGGAAAAGAATTTAGAGATGAAGCAGCTATTTTCATACCAGCCAATGAGATTGAAAAATTAATTGAACAGGGTAAAGAGGCAGGTATTAGAGCCTCTTCTGATGAAGACCCGGATATTATCTCACTTAAGGAAACCCTTATATATGGTATAAAGGGAGTCGCTGCCTATGCCTATCATGCCTATTTATTAGGAAAAGAGGATGATAGCATCTATAATTTTATTGAGGAAGGAATGACAAAAATCCTCAGGAAGGATATAAAATTGGAAGATTGGATAAATCTAGTCCTAAAATGCGGTGAAATAAATCTTAAAGCTATGGAGCTTTTGGACGCTGGCAATACCGAAAAATATGGACATCCATCTCCTACAAAGGTACCTCTGGGTGTTAAAAAGGGAAAAGCAATTCTTGTTTCAGGACATGATCTTGAAGATCTTGAAGAAATTCTTAAACAGACTGAAGGAAAAGGGATTAATATTTATACCCATGGTGAAATGCTCCCATGCCATGGATATCCAGGTCTGAAAAAACATTCTCATCTCTATGGACACTATGGAACTGCATGGCAGAATCAGCAGAAGGAATTTGCAAAATTCCCTGGCCCAATTGTTATGACTACAAATTGTTTACAAAAACCGTTAGAATCTTATAAAGATCACATATTTACAAGTGGCCCGGTTGGTTATCCTGGGATCACTCATATATCTGATTATAATTTTACACCCGTAATCCAGAAGGCTCTTGATATGCCAGGTTTTTCAGAAGATATAGAAGGTAAAACAGTAATGACCGGATTTGGTAGAAATGCAATAGCGGGGGTTGCAGATAAAATTATTGAGGCTGTGAAAGGTAAGAAGATCAGACATTTCTTCCTGGTAGGAGGATGTGATGGTGCCCGACCCGGAAGAAACTATTATACCGAATTTGTTGAAAAGACTCCTAAAGATTGTATAGTTTTAACCCTTGCCTGTGGAAAATTCCGTTTCTTTGATAAAGACTTAGGAAATATTGATGGTATTCCAAGGCTTCTTGATGTTGGACAGTGTAATGATGCTTACTCCGCTATCCAGATTGCTCTGCTTTTAGCTCAGGCATTTAATGTTGGCGTTAATGAACTGCCTCTTTCTCTGATTATCTCCTGGTATGAGCAGAAGGCTGTATCAATCCTTTTGACCCTTCTTCATCTCGGGATAAAGGATATAAGGCTTGGTCCAACTCTACCAGCCTTTATCACCCCAAATGTGCTTGATGTCTTAGTTAAGAACTATAATATTAAACCAATCTCTACCCCAGACGAGGATCTTAAGGCAATTCTTGGATAATTAAATACTTATAAAGGGGCAGGCAAATAAAGCCTGCCTCAGCTCTAACTCTAATTAAATTAATCAGTATTAACTAAAAATTTAACTCAAAAACCTATAATTAAGATCCTATCCTAATTTAGCGGGAATAAATTTTTAGATTTTTCAGATTCTTCCATGATTTGCGTGGAGATAAAAGTTATATAAAAATCTTCCTTTTTTATAATCTATCCCTCTCTAAGATTCCTAATTCTATAGTTTTGGGGAAAAATAAAAGGAGCTGGAAGTTTATCCCAGCTCCTTTTGTTATTTATTAAAAATTACGGATTCGTATCATAATCATAGTTTGCTTTACCATTATTACCACTAAGGAATTGGTCATTAGAATGAGTATGGGCACAGTTATCAACTGCATCAGTACTACCCTTGGTCCAGCATGACCCTGCCTGAGAGGTCGATGATCTGGTTACCGCATACCAGGATGAACCAGCAAGTAACCTCTTCCCAGAATAGCTACCAGCACTTCCATTATTCCCCTTACCCATATTAAGGCCATGGATACCTCCTATCCTCGCACCTCCATGGCAATTCATACATACAATACCCCACTTTGGCCTCTTTTTAAAGGAGTGATTCTTACCCTTATCAATTGGATGTTCCTGACGAGGATAGAGTTTATATGTATGATTCCAATAATTAAAATCACCATATACATCTCTTCTATGACAATTAAGACAGGAGTTATATGTATCCGGAGTATAGTTTATAGTAGTTACACTGCTGCCATTCCAGAAGAGGAATCTCTGTGAAATTCCTTTCTTCAACATATACTTTGTTGCAGATCCATGGGGACCCATCGGGTCTGTTGTCGTATCACTTGAATGACAGTCTGAACACCTCATGGTTGACCAAGGGCCCCAGGGCGGAACAAAGTTGTTACCGAGCCCTGCAGTCAACATGAAAGAAACATTGCTTCGTGAATTAGTAGGAGTTGGTGTTATTGTCACCTGGGTATCGCTTATTATGGAGGTTATCTGGAACCAATTCTTTGTGGCACCCTGAGATGGATTATTACTTCCTATATATACATACCATCCAGGGATCACTGTTATCGGTATTGAAGATGAGAAGGTTGCTATATTGCTCCCGGCACTTACTGTTATATTCCCGGTTGTAAATTTTGGCCAATTTGGGTTATAGTAGCTTGCTGTTCCATTTGTATCCCCTGTCGGTGTTATAGGTTGATTCTTACCCAAGGCAAATATTGGATGGTATCCGAGATTATTTGGATTAAATTCATTTGCCTTATCTCCTTGAGTAACTGATCCACCTACATTATTATCCCATACATCCTGAGTACTGGTAGGAAGTCCTGAAGGAGTATTCGGTGGATTGGTTCCATAGGCATAGGCAGAGTGACATTTTATACATATCTGTCCCTGAATGGTCGCATTCTCTGTCCTATTCCATGTAGTTATCGAGTTGAATTGTGTTGTTATCTCTTCCCCCGTACTCGTTCCATTTTTATCATTCCAGTTTGGTGGTGTTGGCTGGGTAGGCCAGGTTGGATCAAGACCCCATACCCCTATCTGCGGTCTTGTTACTCTATTACCATCACTTGAAGCCCCTGTAGAGCCTGTATAGAAACCTCTATTATAGATTATGTATTTGCTTGTAGTATCTAAGGTTGTTGCAAATTCTACACTAAGGGTATTTGCTGTATTTCGATAGATTACACTCTCTTCTCCTGCTCCAGTCCCATCTACTATCTTCACTGTATAACCTGCCCATTGATTTACCGTCCATGATTTAGTATTATCTGTCAGGATATCAGGGGTTCCGGAAGAATATCCTGTAACCGTTCCAGAATTTATACCTACAGGTCTTGCAGAATGGGGATTATGACAATCTGCACATTCCACATGCCTGTTTGCTCCAGAAAGTGATCCATCATTTTGAGAAACACCCTCAAAAACGGGTTTATGTTTTCCTGAGGTTCCAGTTATATCATGTCTGTAGGTAGTATATGTATTAAACACACTATATATAAGTTCTGCAACTCTGGACATGGACTGAACTCCATACCAATCTTTATTAGCCACAGTCTTATCTGTAACCGCTGTATCCGTTGTTCTTGCATGACATCTGAAGCAAAATTTCTCCTCCAATGGATCTGTAGGTGATGATATACCGAGCGGAGCAAGAATCCTTCTTATGGTAGAATCGTGAAGACCAAATTTATTTGTGGATGTCTGTTTTGTCTTTGTAAGGGTATCATTATGACACTTCACACAGTTTGCATTAAAGGTATTTGTTAATCCACCTCCAAAGGTTGAACTAACTGTATATTGATGGGTACTCGAATTAAAAGCAGCTACTTTATTTGCTGTTGTATCAGGATATGGTATTACAGGGGTTGTAGAAGTACCATCCGGTTGAGTATAGCTTTTACTCTGTTGTGATATATGACATGAAAGGCATATACCCCCATTCTTTGTTGCATCATTCAAAAAATCGGTATTTGTATATGTTGTTGTATCAGATACATTCGGAGTTGTTGATATATCAGCCCTTAAATTTTTACCCCTCCCTCCATTGGTTGTATTTATATCCGGTCTGAATATATCATGGTCAACATGGCACATCAAGCATCTTCTATTGGTATCTGTTGTTCCACCCATACTGACCGGTTGAGAAATTGTTGGATAGGTTGCATCAGCATTATTTATGTAATGATGGTAATTGCTTGTACCGGTCATAGGGTTATATAGGTTTGCATGGCAGGTTGAACAGTTGGACCCTCCACCTGATTCTCCGGGCTTAAACGCATCAGAATGAGGATGGCAGGCAGTGCAGTCTGCTGCATTATTATGATCTAACCCCCCGGTATTATTTGCTGTATCATAATTATGATACTTATTCTGACTGTGACATACCTCACAGATTCTTGTAGATGTTGAATGTCCACCAGTATCATCCCCCATAGCATAGGGTGCTGAGCCAGGGGTCCCGGACTTATATCTAAAGTCTACACTAACGCTGGATGTACCAGAAGAAGCCCAATTTGAACCATCGGGGGTTGTAATTGTTTCTCTTATTAGATATATGTTCTTTGTTCCATGAGGAACATGACATGTTTTACACATAAATTGACCATATTTACCCCCCGCAACACCCCACGAACCTCCCCATTTACTTGATGCAGTATTTGTACTATTATGAACCTTAAGATTATGACAAGCAGAATTTGGACCTCCACACGTATCATCTGTATTGCTCCTCCTTAAGAGCATTCCATCACCTACACCAAAGGATAATTGAGTAAATAATAAGATAGTCAATATAGAGATTATTAATACAAATATCCTTTTATATAGATCTTGAATTTTACAGAAATATTCAATTTTCATATTATACCTCCAATCTTTAAAAGAATATCTTTCATTTCATCCGGGATATTCCCGTCTTTAAGCTCCTTTACCTTATCACCAAGATAGGAATTATTCATCAAAACATCCATAACCTTAATCATAAAATCTCTCTTATATGAACTGAGTTTCTCAAGATTCATAAGCTTATTCATAAAGAAATTCATTGAAGCAAATTCAATCTCTCTATCCAATTCCTCTATACTCATATTCTTAGGCTTTATAACCGGGGTTACAAGGTTATATTTTGAATAATCATAGGTAATAATATACTCTTTAACCTCAGGATATATTTCGGCATATGGCCATGGAGCTATGGATAGAAAGAATGCCATATCAGGGTCATAATATTTTGCAAGCTCAACGCTATTTCTTACTGTATCCACAGTATCATCAGGCATGCCAAGAACAAATGAGGTTTCTGAAATAATATCATGATTATTTATAATTTCAATAGCTTTCTTAGAGTCTTCAACCTTTATATCCTTCTTAAACATATCAAGGGTTGCCTGATTTATTGACTCAACCCCAACATATATATGGGTTATACCAGCCTCTCTGTACCTTCCCATTATATCCTCATCTCTTAATATATCATCAACTCTTGTCTCTAAAAGAAGATCTATTCCAAGATTTCTTTCTATTAAAAGGTCAAGAATCCTTATCCAGCGCTCTCTATCAAGGGTTGGGATCTCATCACATATCATTGCAACATCAACTCTAAACTTTTTATTTAGATATTCAAGTTCTGAAACAAAATTCTCAGGAGACCTCCCCCTCCAGCTCCTCTTCCAGAATAATTGCTGGGAACAGAAGGAACACTTCTGTTTGCATCCTCTTGAAGAACTCACTATAGCAAGAGTAGATCCAGGCTTTGTCTTATATGAATATATATCCCACTCAACCAAATCCCATGCTGGGAATAAGGAATCTAAATCCTCTATATAAGGTCTTTCTTTCGTTACTATAACACCACCCCTGTAAAATGCTATTCCGGGAACTTTCTCAGGTTTATCCCCTGAATCAAGACATTTAAGTAATTCTAAAAGGGTTTCTTCTCCCTCACCTCTCACTATAAAATCCACTACCTCATGATTCTTCTTTAATATTTCTTCATAGCAGAAGGTTGGATGAACATTCCCTAAAATTGTAATAACATTTGGATTTACATCCTTTGCGGAATTTAATACCTTTAAAGCATCATTTATTGATGCTGTAAAGGCTGTTGTAGCAACAAAGTGTGGATTTATGTCATAAATATAATTCTTTATATCATCATGATTATGAAATTTACTCATAGCATCATAATAATATACTTCGTATCCACCTTTTCTTAAACTCCCTGCAATATAAATAAATCCTAAATTTACCCACGTCCCGGCACATTCAACAACCCCTGAATGATAGGGTGGAGTTATAAGCATAATCTTTTTTCTTTGCATTTCTAAATAGTTTTTATGCAAGAAGTATACCAAATAAATAAATATAAATATATATTATATATATGCTAGAAATTCTAATCATAAAAGAGAATTTTAATCAAGTCTTTTTTGCAGATTGTGTAAATTTACCCACCTAATTGGTAACTATTACACATATTATAAGCAAGGAAATTTTTTATTAAATTAAAGTTTAATATTAATTCTATGGCATTTTATATATTTATATTATATATAAATATTCTCCCCTTAAATAGGATTAAGAGTGAAATTTAAGGTATAGGTAGAACCTATACCTTATTTAGCTATAAATTATAGAAAACTTTTCCCCTCTACCGTACATTCACGTACCTTTGGAATCATTTCAATAAAGCTCCTTATGCATAGTTTTGCCAAGGGATGAATATATTCTGAATTAAGTGCTCTATCAACTCTATTCTTCCTCTTGAAGAATTCCTCATAACTCCATGCCGCCCAATAATTAACCTCATCTACCGTTAGATATTTTGTTGGCATTATAGCATGAGCTGTATCAAAAAATGACCAATCACTTATCTTTATCAGGTCTGTATCTTTTACTTCATCCCACAAGAGGGTCCCAGGCATAGGGGTCAATGCCTGAACCACTACAGCATCAGGATCTATCTCATCTGCAACCTCAAGCCTTCTTTTAACCACTTCTTCATTATCATCCCAGAATCCCACTATATAGGTTCCCCAGGTAGCTATGCCATTATCTCTAAGCTTTTTTACAGCGTCCTTTATCTGAGCAATTCTAACTTTTTTCCCAACCTTTTCAAGACTTTCATCACTTTCAACCTCTATACCAACAAGAGCCATAAAACACCCTGCTTCCCTCATTTTTGGTAATAGATCCGCATCTCTAACAAAATCATCGGCTCTCCCAAGGAAGAACCAGTTGATTTTCAAATTTCTTTTTATTATCTCATCACATATCTCTTCCATCCTTTTCCTATCACCATTAAATGAATCATCTTCAATATCTATTATCCTTATTCCAAACTTTTTATTTAATAGCTCCATTTCATCAACCACCCTTTTTGCGCTTTTGACTCTATATCTACCAATATTAGATCTCAATCTTGTATCATACTGCCTCCACTGAAAGCAAAAATTACACCTTCCAAGGCATCCTCTACTTACAACTATCCTTATAGCCCTATTCCAATATGTATATAGTTTATACCTATCCATTGGCAATAGATGATATGCTGGAAGGGGAAGTTCATCAAGATTCTCTATTAACGGTCTTGGTGGAGTAAATCTTATATCACCATTTTCCCTATATGCAAGCCCTCTTACGTTCTTTGGATCATTATTGCCTTTTTTTATCTCTTCAATAAGTTCAAGTAATGTATATTCACCCTCCCCAATAACTACATAATCTAAATCAGCACACTCTTTCAGACTCCCATCAGGATATCCGGTAAAATGAAGCCCTCCAGCTACTGTAACTATATCCGGATTAATCCTTTTTGCATGGCTTAAAGCTTTTAAACTATGGGGGGCCCATGCTGTTCCACTCCCAACAGCAACCACATCAGGTTTTCTTCTTATTATCTCGGCATCATAATCATCCCAATTTAAACCTAAGGCCCTACAATCCAGGATTTCTACTTCTATATCACTATTTTCAAGCAAAAATCCTGCAAGATGGACATATCCTAAATAGGGAGCTTTTGTATCACCATAAAATACCCAGCATCCCATTGGTGGTGTAACAAATAATAGCTTCATATCTTCCTCCTTAGATTTTATCTCAATTCATTCTTTACTATCTTACCGATTGTATTTTTGGGAAGGTTCTCTCTAAACTCCAAATACCGAGGAACCTTAAAGCTTGCTAACCTTCCTTTCAAAAAAGCCATCACCTCCTTCTTAGAAATTTTTAAACCTTTATTCAAGACGATAAAAGCCTTTAATACATTTCCCTTTCTATTATCCGGTATACCTATAACAGCAGCCTCTGATATGCAAGGATGGGTTATTAATATGTTTTCTATCTCCGCTGGATATACATTTAAACCTCCGGTTATGACCATATCATCCTTCCTGCCCATATGATATATATAACCATCTAGATCAAATTTCCCCATATCTCCAGTATGAAACCATCCATTCCTCATTACAGAAATTGTATCCTCGGGATTATTATGGTATTCCTTCATTACATGTGGTCCCCTTGTAACTATCTCTCCTATTTCCCCCACAGGGACTTCTCTATCATTCTCGTCTACAATCTTCAGTTCTATATTAGGTATAGGTTTCCCAATACTTGCCATTTTTTTCTCAGCATCTTTAAGAGGAGTCAGGGTCAATAAAGGAGAAGTCTCAGTAAGACCATATCCTTGAATAATTGCTACATGGGGAAATCTCCTTTTAAATTCCTCCATAAGTGAGAATGGCACGGTTGTTCCCATCATTGCCATCCATTTAAGACTCTCTATATTATATTTATGATAATTTTTGAACTGAAGTAAGGATCTAAATATAGGAGGAACAGCATGAAATCCTGTTATCTCATTCCTTTCTATTTCACTCAGTATAAAATCCGGTCTTAGATTATCAAATATAACCATTGAAGATCCTTTATCTATAATCTCATTAAGATATATAGGACCTGATATGTGCGACATTGGGAGAATTCCTCCTAATATATCATACTTATTAGTTCCAATAACCGCACCCATTGCAGCTGGGAAGAAATCAAGATGCTTACAGGTCAGCACAACCCCCTTAGGTTTTCCGGTTGTTCCTGATGTATATAAATAAAGAGCTTCATCCTCTTCTCCTATATCAACCTCTATATCCACCTCTTTACCCTCATTAATAATCCTTTCAAAGGAATTTTCGCCAATACCATTTACGATTATTGTTTCAATCTTTGAGGATACATTTTTAATTAAAGAAATCAGATTGGGAATTGCTATAAACATTTTTATTCCAGCATCCTGGTATATATCTTTAAGTTCATCACCCTTGATTCTTGGATCTATCGGAACAGCTATTGCACCAATATTAATAATAGAATAATAGCTCAGACCAAATTCGATAGAATTTGGAAGATATATCCCGACTCTATCCCCCTTTTTTATACCAAGTTCAATTAAACTATAGGAAATTCTTTTTATAAATTTAAATAGTTCCTTATAGGATACTTTCCGGTTTCTACATATTAAAGCGCTTTTATCAGGTATTTCTTTAGCTCTCTTTTTTATAATATCTCCAATTATCATTAATTTCCTCCTAAAATTTTGATATATATACTTTTTATATATAAAATATATTACCAAAAAAAATTTAATTATTATTTATATTGTTCCCCAATTTCTTTAGGAGATATAAAAGTTTCCTTTTCTCTTCCTGATTCAAAGAGCTGAATATCTCTACAATAAATCTATCATAATATGGCATTATCTCTTTATATAATTCATAACCCTTTTTAGTTAATCGTGCAATAATAACCCTCCTGTCATTATAATCCCTGTCTCTATAAACATATCCATCCCTCTCAAGCCTATCTATTATCCCGGTGACATTCCCTGGAGTTATGAGGAGTCTTTCTCCGAGAGTACTTAATGGAAGTCCTCTACTCCTTGCTAAACATACAATTATATCAAGCTGAGGTATCGTAAGATTAAGCCTCTTAAGTTCATTTTTTATCCTTTTATATATAAGATCAAAGGTCAAAGCAAACCTAATCCATAACATTGTAGACTGTGAATTTACTACATCTCTCATAAATAATATACCCTTTATTTATATATTAATTATTTATACACTAAAACTTTTTATATATTAAATAATATATTATTTAATGTCAAGATTTTTTTTATTGAAGTAAGCCTCTCTTTTTCCGTGATAACATTATGCAGCATATCTTACCACCTCTTTTCTACGTTCTTGCCAGTAAGTATCCCATTCCCCATTAAGTTTTAAAAGCCTTAATCTTAAAAGAGGATTAGCTCCCCCCTTATACCAGCCCATACCTCGCTTCTTAAATCTCCGCGCTACTGTGATATCTACTGTCTTCTCTATAGATCCAGAACCATAACCCCCTACCTTAGGAATATTCTCTATCCATTCTAAATTATTCTCTACATATTCTATAACACCAGATATCTTCTTAAACCTCCTGGAATTTCTTGTCCTTAACCTCTCCCCCTTCAAAAACCTTCCTCCGTCTCTCCTCCTCCCAATCTCCTATCCTCCTCCCTTCTTCTAATGCCATCTGCTGATATCACTCTGGTTTAATGCTATATTTATCTTAAAGGAAACCTTTATCTCTTTCATGGCTCACCTCCTTATCTTTTTTCCCCATTACGAAATTGGAGATGCTTCCTCCAGAAGGAAATTATATTGACAAAAATCTTTTCAATAATTATAATTATTGAAAATAAAGTTCTATTAGATATTTATTTTAATATGGGGCTATCTGAATAGATTTATAAATCGGCCTATAGATTCAGGTCAATTTGTCTATTAGAAATTTTGTAAAGGAGGAATAAAATGGATAGTTTAAAAAATGAGAGTTTTTTTGTAAGGGATGCATATATGAATCTTGAATCCCCTTCTATTATGGAGAAAGATTCTCCAGGGGAGTTGGTAGCAATGACCGGGAATGGTGCAATGGCAAGAGGAATTATAGAAGCTGGGGCTAAAGTGGTTACATTCTATTCTGGAGCCCCTGTCAATACCGTTGTAGATAATATAGCCTTTGTCGCGGATAAATTTGGCATATATACTGAAGCATCAGTAAATGAGAAAGTTGCAGTGGAAATTGCAGCAGGAGCAGCAATAGCAGGGATCAGGTCCTCTTTCTCAACAAAGGATTTAGGTCTTAATGTAGCAGTTGATACTTTATTACCTGTTTCTTATTCTGGTATAAAGGGAGGGATGGTAATAATAGCTGGAGATGACCCTGGTGTTTTAACCTCTCCTACAGAGATGGATTCGAGAATATATGCAGAATACTTATCTATTATGGGATTTGATCCATCAGATCCCCAGGAAGCAAAGGATATGGTTGTTAAAGCATTTGAGATATCAGAGGAGGTTGAATTGCCCGTTTTATTCAGGGCAACAGCTCAGATGTGTTATGGCAGAGGGATTGTTAAATTGGGTGAGATATCAAAGGAAAAGAGAGAAGGGAATTTTGAAAAGAATGTTTATAGGTGGTTTATATTTGGAGATATTGCTTTAGGAAGAAAGAACTGGTTATGGGGACAATTGCAAAGGTTAAAAGAGATATCTAATAGTCTTCCCTTCAATAAGCTTAAAATGAAGGGTGGAGAGAAGAAAGGAATTATTACATCCGGAGTTGCCTATAACTATGTAAAAGATACTATAGCTGGACTCAACATAGATAATGTAGCATTACTTAAGCTCGGATGTTTCTATCCGCTGCCAGAAGAACATGTTAAAAAACTTATTGAAAATGTAGAGAGTATTATGATAGTTGAGGAATTAGAACCTTTTATAGAGAAAAAGGTGTTGGAGATAGCTGGGAAAATAGGGAAGAAAATTGAAATAAGAGGGAAACTTACTGGAGACCTTCCAGCTGTGGGGAAATATACAAATGAGATAGTTACATCTGCTATTTCAAAATTTTTAGATATAGAGATTAAAAGAGGTAATAGTAAAAACGATATTAGAAAGGAAATACTTGAAACAATTCCACCTCAATTCCCCACCCTATGCGCAGGATGTCCACATGCTGCATCTTTCTATTTATTAAAACAGGCTATGAGAAGGGTAAAAGGGGATTATATTGTAACAGGTGATATAGGATGTTATGCATTGGGTGCCTTACCGCCACTTGCGGCTCTTGACAATATGTACTCTATGGGAGCAAGTATAGGACTTGCAAATGGATTCTATAGAGCAAATTTAAAATCTAAAGTTATTGCATGTATAGGAGATTCAACAGTTCTTCATGCTGGTCTTCCTTCTCTCGTGAATTCATCTTACAATAAAGCGGATATATTAGTTTATGTCCTTGATAATAGAATCATAGCAGCTACTGGCCATCAGCCAAGCCCTGTCATAGGAATAAGAGAGGATGGAGAAAAGGGGAAAGAGATAGATATAGCTGAGATAGGAAGGGCATTAGGGTTTGACCATGTGGCTACAATAGATCCCTTTGATTTAAAGGCTTCAAGAGATACACTTGAAAATGCTTTAAGAATGGAAGGACAAAGAATGGTTATTTCAATTCGTCAATGTAGTCTTACCTACAGGAGAGAAGCGAAGAAGAAAGGTATAGAATTAAAACCTTATAGCGTGGATATAGATACATGTACGGGTTGTAGAGCATGTGTGGATCAATTTAATTGTGCAGCAATAAGGATAAGGAATGAAAAAGCATTTATAAATGATTTCTTATGTTGGGGCTGTGGAGTCTGTGCAGACGTATGCCCCTCATCTTCAATAGGGAGGGATTAAAATGAATAGAGAATTTAATTTAATAGCTGTAGGAATGAGACGTCATGATCTTGTAAGAATTGCTCAAATAATAGGTTATGGAGCTGCTAAGGATGGATTAAATTTTGTGGGGACAGACCATACTTTTGTATCTATTGAGATTCCGGTAGAAATTTCTCATTTAAGAATAGGTAATAATATATATGGACCCTTTGTACCAAAGGGTAAGTGTGATCTTCTGTTAGGATTTATCCCAGGTGAGTCTGCAAGGATAGCTGCTGAATATCTTGCAGATAATGGAGATGTAATAATTAATTCAAAAGATATTGAGCCGGCCCTATTCTTCCCACCATATACAAGATATCCTAATGAGGAAGAGATATTTGAGCTTCTAACCCGGGTTGCAAATAGAGTGAAGATTATAGATGCTTTATCTCTTGCAAGGGAAGCAGGAGACCAGGATTTTATAAATCTTGTCATGCTTGGAGCCCTTGCAGGATATGAATCATTTCCAATAAAGGTAGAATCTATAAGAAAATCTATAGAAGAGATCACTCCAAAGGATGAATTATCTGTAAGTATAAAGGCATTTGAAATAGGTTTTGAAGAAATAAGGAAATGAACCAGATTGAAAGAGACGTTGATGTTCTAATAATAGGGTGTGGGCTTGCTGGTTTATGGTCTGGAATGAGAGCAAAGGATTTTTGTAGGAATGTTTTAATAGTAGAAAAGGGGAAAAGTGGAAGAAGTGGCATAAGTACATTTGTTCATGCTACCCAGGCAGAAGTTCCTGAGTCAGAGCTCATGGATTGGTTAGAGGAATCGGTTGAGCATATGGAATATTTGACGAATCAGAAACTGGCTGAAATTATTCTCAGAGAGAATGGGGACAGGATAAGGGATATGATTAGTTGGGGGGTCCCATTTACAAAGGATAAAGATGGAAAACTTAAGCGTGAATCTACAAGGGGTCAGAGGAAAGCAAAATCACTCTATTATGAAGGTTTCAAGATGATGGAGGTAATGATAAGGAGAGCGAAGGAGAAGGGGATTTCATTTATTGACAGGACTATAATTACAGACCTTCTCACATCCGATGGCTTTCATCCTACAAACGGGAGAATTATTGGGGCAGTGGGATTTAATACGATAACAGGTGATTTTATAAAGATAAGGGCAAAGGAGACCATAATATCAAGTGGCCTCATAAGTCCAAAACTTCATTGTTGTTATGCAGATAATGTTACAGGTGATGGACAAGCTATGGCATTCAGGGCTGGTGCTGAACTTGCAAATATGGAGTTTTCCCTATCTCCAAATTTCTCTATATTCAATAGGATGTTTAATACTGGTGGACAGACTCAATTTCAGATGATGGGCGCAAAACTAGTAAATTCACTGGGAGAAGAGATAATGGAGAAATATGCTCCATTTAAAGGGGAGAAACTTTTAAGATCAACTCTTCCATTAATATGTCAGGCAATTGCAAAGGAATCATTAGAAGGTAGAGGACCAATATGTTTTGATATGAGGGGATGGAATGAAGATAATATTAATAAGATAAGGGAAATTCTTCCTATAACAATGAGAGCCTTTGATAGTGCAGGGATAGATTTAAGGAGAGATCTGGTAGAAGTAACCCCAATGGTTACCACATGGAGTGCAGCAGCAGAGGGAGGTATAAGGATAGTAGATAGTAATTGGTCAAGTACAATAGATGGTTTATACGCTACCGGTGTAGCAGGTTCATTTATATCTGGTATCCTGCTTCAAGGGTTATGTAATGTATCAGGATATAGAGCAGGAGAACTTGCTGGTAAAAAGGCTAAGGAATCAGATTATATAAAGATAGAAAAAAGTCAAATAGAAAAGTTAAAGGAGTCTATCTATAAGCCTTTAAAGATAGATAGGGGTATAACTCCGTCTGAGCTTTATTCCAGAATAAACAGTCTTATTGTCCCTGCAGAATCAAGTATATTTAAAGAAGAAAAGAGGTTAAATGGTACTCTAAATGGATTGAGGAATATAAAGTATAATGATCTACCACATGTTAAGGCTAATGATGTCCATGAGCTTGTTAAAGCAAATGAGGTTAGAAACTTTTCTCAATTAGCTGAATTAGTATATATTTCATCTCTCGAGAGGAAAGAGAGTAGATATAGTCATTATAGAGAGGATTACCCTTACAGAGATGATATTGATTGGCTTAAATGGATATATATAAATAATGATGGTAAAGAGATAAAGGTAAAAAATGAAGATATTCCTATTGACAGATATCCAATAAGACCTAAAGAAAGGAGCAAAATTCCAGCACCAATTCTTTTTAAATCAAGGAGGTAGTATGAATGATACAAAAATTATAGTAAAAGTTGTTGGTTTAAAGGGAAACTGTAATGCAGGGCATAAAGTTGGGGATGAATTTGAAGTAACTCCATATACTGCATCAAATCTATGTGGAGCAGCGTATCATTCTATATATCCGTATATAGTAACCATGACTTATGGTGGTAAGACCCCCTGGCAGGAAAATCCGAATATCATGAGCGGTCTTGCATGCCCCGATGGATTTAATCTTTTAACAATGGAATTGAAAAAGAGATAATTCAATAAAAAAATCGTTTTTTAACTAAGAGATATGTATCTTTAAGTTTTACCCATTGTATATATCTTTATTTTCTTTTATAGCATCATTTAAGGCTATTAGTAGCTTATCTATATCTATTCCATGAACCTCTGCACCTCTTTCAATATCATCATATTGAGCTCCCTGGCATTCAAGGCAGTCCAAGCCAAATTCAAGAAATATATTTATAGTTTCAGGATATCTTTTAATTACTTCTTCAATTGACATATTCTTATTAATCATAAATGTCTCCTTTCATTCATATCTTAAAGCTAAGACTGGATCAAGGTCAGCTCCTTTCTTAGCTGGATATACTCCAAAAAAGATCCCTATTAATATAGAAAATCCAACAGATAATATTATAGACCAAAGAGATACTTTTATTGGTAGAGAAGGAATTATAATATTTATAAATTTTGCAAATCCAGAGCCAATAATAACCCCTAAGATACCTCCAAGCAAGCTAAGTAAGGCCGATTCAAATAGAAATTGGAATAATATGTCCTTTTTTTTTGCTCCCACAGCTTTCCTAATACCTATTTCTCTTGTCCTTTCCTTCACAGAAACAAGCATTATATTCATTATACCTATACCCCCGACCACAAGAGATATAGCAGCAATCCCGCCGAGCATGTATGTTAGTGATTTAATTATAGAATCAAGACTTTCAAGGATTGCCGCCTGGGTATTTATGGTAAAATCTTCTTTATTTCCATGCCTTTTCTTTAACACCATTTTTATCTTAGATATTATATTATTCATATCTTTTTCATTTTTTACAGATACTATTATCTCAAACAGTGCTATACTATTAAATATTTTTTCGGCTGTCTTAACAGGGATAAATATTACATCATCCATATCGAACCCAAGTGTTACCCCCTTCCTTTCCATAATCCCGATTACTCTAAATCTTCTATTGTTTACAATAACAAATTCCCCCAAAGGATTTTTCAGTCCAAATAGTTCTTTTTTTACCTTTCTACCTAATACAGCTACATTTCTCTTGCCCCTCACATCCTCTTCACTGATAAATTCCCCTATCTCTACATAAATATTCCTTACTTCAGGAAATTCACCGTTTACTCCTAATATTGTTGTATCTCTTTTCTTATTTTTAAATTTTACACTTCCACTTCCCAATATTACCGGAGAGAGTCCCCTTAACCCTGGTACCCTTCTCTTTAATACCATCGCATCCTCATACCTTAATATATGTTTTGTAGCTCCTATTATAGGATGTCTCCCTGTTGTCTCAGCCTTACCCGGGGTTATAATTAGAAGATTTGACCCCATTCCCGTAAATACATCTCTAACATAAAGCCTTGCTCCTTCACCTAAGGAGATAAGCAAAATAACAGAGGAAACTCCTACAATTATACCAAGCATTGTTAAAAATGACCTCGCCTTATAAAGCCTTAAAGTTTTTGAGGATATTACTATATATTCCTTTATATCCATTACTTTTTAATTTTTACCTTAACACCCTGTTTAAGCCTCTTATTTTCCAAACTCTTTATTATAATATCCCCCTCTTTCACTCCTCTTACTACCTCACTGTAATCCCAGTTCGATATTCCTATATCCACCTTTTTCTTTCTCGCTATCCCCTTCTCAATAATATATACATATCTTCCTTCAGAGCCTTCTAATATAGCATTGGTAGGTATGTATAATACATTATCTTTAGCATCTACTATAACCTCTATATCAGCAGAAAGGCCTATTCTAAGTTCTTTGCTATTAAACGGATCTATCCTGACCTTTATCTTAACGACTCTTTCTTCCTCCTTATCTGTAGAAATTACTGGAGATATATATATTATCTTACCGGTGAATAATTTGCCAGGATAGGCTTCTATTTTAATCTTAGCCTTTTGTCCTATCTTTAAAAGAGAAGAATCCATCTCATCTATTGTCCCTTCAATCTCTATATGGGTCTCATCAAAAATATCACATATCCTTGAACCTATTTTTAATAATTCTCCTCTTTCAACATATAATCTGGATATTATACCACTAAATGGTGCTTTTATTCTTTTTCTTTCAAGCTCAATCTTCGATAAATCTATTCTTGCTTCAATTTCCTTGATTTCACTCATTGTAATGTCTATCTCCTTACCTTTAATCTTCGGCTTGAACTCATCTACTAATGCAAGATTATATCTCTCCTTTGCTAAATCATAAGATAATTTAGTCTTATCAAATACCTCTTTTGATATGATTCCTTTAGAAAATAATTCCCTATTTCTCATATATTCCCTTCTTGCATCATCAAGTCTTAATCTTGCCTCATTTATACTATTCCTAAAGCTTGCTTCCTCTATTCGCTTTGCCATAATTAATTGCTTAAGTTTTAATTTTTTCTCTTTGAGGTTCGCATAATATAATCTAAGATTTGTTAATGCCTCTTCCCTTTCCATCTCTAATATAATATCTCCCTTTTTTATCCTATCACCCTCATCAAAATATAACCTTTCAATCCTTCCCTGGGACTGAGAACTTATGGTAGCCTCTAATTTACTCTTTACAATACCTGTAGTTGTGGATGATATTCTCTTTTCAACCCTACCCCTCTTTACAACAAATATGTCAACATTTATAGGTTTATCATGGGAAAAATAGTATATTACCAATATTAATAGGACAGTAAATAATACAAAAGACCATTTATATATCATTTTCAATCTATCTAAACCCTCTATATAATTTTTATCATTAAAATATAAAACTTACAATAATGGGAAATTAATATAATAATCCGATAGCTTTAAATTATATCTGAACTTGCCCCTTTAATTCTTCCTTCTGCTCTTTCTCTAATTATCTGGAAATTTTA
Source organism: uncultured Thermodesulfobacteriota bacterium (assembly GCA_964501575.1). Taxonomy (GTDB): domain Bacteria; phylum Desulfobacterota; class CAZCTP01; order CAZCTP01; family CAZCTP01; genus CAZCTP01. The sequence continues at coordinate 2,082 of CAZCTP010000044.1, read as the reverse complement.
TTCAATTTTATTATAGATATCACCACTATTCCAGGATAATGATAGATTGTATATTCTCCCTTGGGTAACCCTTTAATAATCATTGTTTCACGGGCTAACCAATAAGCTTTACAGTTACCCTTATAGAAGCAATCTGTTGTATTTGCAACTATGAATATATTGTTGTTTTTTAATTGCTTTGTGAAGATGTAAATCGCAACTCCCTGAACAACCATTACAACCGGGGCCTACCGCAAATATTTCTATATCTCCCTCAAGTTTTATCTTTACCCGCTCACCATTTTTTTTGTAAGTTCTCTATAGTTTCTTGATCTATTTCTGAATCTTCATACCGGGATTTTTTATCTACTATATCTATAGTAATAACATTTGATTCTATCTCTCCTGACCAGAATTTAACACCCAGCTTTTTAAGCTCATACAGTCCAAATGGAGGTCTGAATCCCTCAGGTACATAACTTACTGATTCTATTGTAGGAGGGTTAAAAACAACTTTAATCCGATATTTCCCTGGTGATATAGAAATACCATTACCATTGTCTAATATAATTTGTAAATTTTCAGTTAATAAATGGCTCTCTGTAACCCATTTATCATTTGGAAGAATTTCAACTGAATTAACAGCAGGAGGTATCGGAGGATATACTGTGGGAGTTTTCCAGATAATATCAACCTTCTGACCATTTTCACCGATTATTATTGGTTTGACGCTACCATAAGGAGCATTATATGCTCTATAATCAATAAAATAGATGGGTTTAGTTGTATTATTCTTAATGGACACGATTAAAACTATCCCTTCCCCCATCCTGTATTTCTTTTTACCAGATTTTAAGGTGCAGGATAAATTTTCTTCACCTTTTGTATTTGAATATCCTGAAATTAAAAAGAGAGATAAACAGATAAATATTTTAAATAATTTCATTTGGATTGTTGTCCCTTCAAGTTTTAAATCTTCTAAATTCTTACAAAGTCATCTAATTAATTCTTTTTCTCCCGAACCTCATAAATTACAGCATTAATTTTATCAATAATATTCTTAAAGCCTTCTGGATAAATTGCATGCTTTTTTTCATATACGGTTACAACAACTTTTTTCTTAATGTTGTCAATTGTAACGCTCAGGGTTAAAGGAATAGCTGGCGGATATAATCTTTTTCTATCATTACATTCTCTGTCCCCGGGATTACAATCATAGATATCCTTCATTTTAAAAAACCCCTTTTTTATAATGAAACCGGTTAAGTCTTTAACCTTTTCTTTAGAGATATAAAGTATTTTTTTTGTCCTATTACCATATAAGGAGTTGTGAGTGATTATAATATTTCCATTATTACTGATTAATATTCTATTTTCTATGGTAGGATTTATTCCCCCATAAAATCCACCACCCGACATCACAATCTCAATAAAATTAGCATGTTCAATATCTATATTTATGCTATTTCCATAGGATTGATAGAACAGGGAAGTAGAAATAACAATTAATATAAATAAAAATCTATTGGAGATATGACTTTTCATAAATTATGTCAATTATCTTAAATATTTTAAATGTGTAGATACATAAATGCAACAATGCAAGTTTCCCTTGCAGGGGAAATCATGTACATGGTATCCCCTTTTATTAATATAAGGACATAATACCTTATCCAAATTAATTGGTGGTAATAAAGTAACTTTAGTATCTATCTCAGGAGCAGTCTCCTTTAATATCTCTAAAGGTGATTTATTATCCTTATAACTGTTCTTCCTAAAATTATTAAAGAATATATTATATGTTCTTATCTTAGACATAAAATCATCCATTGATCCAAATCCTTCAATATCAAAAAATTAAAGAATCCTTCGGATTTCATCCTCTATTACCATAGTAACAGCACTTCTCCTCTTCGCATTATATGAACCTATAAATTCACTTAACTAACCCCTCCTCCTTAAACCTATTAACTCATTTAACCACTGTCTTTACATTAATCCCAAATAAAGACGCTGCCTTCCGGTAAGATTTACAGGTATAGTAATATTCAACCATATCTCTCCTTATCCCATATAAAATAGATTTGTCTTTTAGTTTATTAT
>CAZCTP010000043.1:0-22473 GCA_964501575.1 uncultured Thermodesulfobacteriota bacterium | reverse complement strand
TCAACCATATCTCTCCTTATCCCATATAAAATAGATTTGTCTTTTAGTTTATTATTTGCTATCATTTGATAGTTCATAATTTTTTTCTCCATGGGATTATTTTAGTCCCAGAGTTATCTTTTACAAGTCTCTGAAGCATTGCCCTCCCTCGGGCAATGCTTCCCTCACTCATTACCTTAATCTTTACTAACTTAACTGTACCACCATCTGCCTGAACATTTCCAACTTAAGACTAAATCTACTTGACAGCCAAATAATTCCGTGTTAGAAAATAAATAAAAATTTTAATTTTTTAAAATTTACTAAAAGGAGAAAAAAATGCCATTTTATGATATCAGAGAATTTATTGAAACATTAGAGAAATATGGAGAAGTTAAGAAAATTTCCAAGGAAGTAGATTGGGATTTAGAAGCTGGTGCTATAATGAGAAGATGTTGTGAAGAAAAATTGCCTGCGCCATTCTTTTTAAAAATAAAGGATTATGAGAAGGGATATACTATATTTGGTAATCCATTGGCATCTTTTAGAAGACTTGCTATAGCTCTTGATATGGATCCAGATGCTTCATATAGTGAAATATTGAGAAAATTTGATGAAGGCAGAAAAAATGTTATAAAACCAAATCTTGTTAAAGATGCTCCATGTAAAGAAAATATTCATATAGGTGATGAGGTAGATCTATATGAATTCCCTGCCCCTCTTATTCATCATGGAGACGGAGGAAGATATCTCTGCACATGGAATATAAATGTTACAAAAGATCCGGATAGTAACTGGATAAACTGGGGAACATATAGAGCAATGATTCATACAAAGGATATGATGGGAGGATTGGTAATACCAACTCAACATATAGGAATTATGTATTATCAAAAGTATGAGCCGAGAAATATGCCTATGCCCTTTGCTATAGCTATAGGTATTGAACCAGTAACTGCGCTTGTTGCCACAAGTGGTGTTCCTTATGGAATAAGCGAGACAGATATAATAGGAGGTATAAGGGGAGAGCCTATAAGTGTGGTTAAATGTGAAACCAATGATCTTATGGTTCCAGCTACATCAGAGATAGTTATTGAAGGTGAAATGCCTCCATATGAGAGAATGGAGGAGGGACCCTTTGGAGAATATACTGGTTATCAGGCAAAATCAAGTGTTCCAAGGCCAATATATCATGTAAAGGCTATAACCCATAGAAATAATCCTATTCTTACAGCTTCATGCATGGGAACAGCTTTAGATGACTGCGATGTTATAACAAATATATCCTTTGCAGCAGATGCAAGAACTGCTCTTATTGAAGCAGGATTTCCCATAGTTGATATATATATCCCTCCAGAGTTCTGTGAACTTGTAGTTGTTGTATCCACAAAAACTCCTTATGCAGGAATTGCAAACCAGATAGCTGGATGTATATGGAGTTGTAAGAGTGGTAGATTTTTAAGTAAGGTTATAGTTGTGGGAGAAGATGTAGATATATTTGATATAAGAGAGGTATTACATGCCTTTTCTACAATACATCATCCTGTAAGGGGAACTCAAATCATAAATCCTTCTCCAGTAAATCCTTTAGCTCCATACCTATCTCCTTCTGAGAAAGGGATAGGATATGGTGCAAATATAGTCTTTGATTGCACCTGGCCAACAGATTGGAAGGAGAATGAGATACCTAAAAAGGCATCCTTTAAGAACATATATCCAAAAGATATACAGGATAAAGTTTTAGAAAAATGGAAGAGTTATGGATTTAAGGAGAGATAGAATTGGCAGAATTACTTAAAATAAATCTTGATTATAGCTGTTTAGAAGTATGTGAGAATTGTCCAAGATATTTTATCTGTAATGATCCACGGAAGAAGAATATATATAAAAAAGGGAGAATGCTTAAAACCCAAGATAATCTTGAAAAGATAAAATATAAAATAGGCATATTAAGTGGCAAAGGAGGAGTTGGTAAATCAACAGTTACTGTGAATATAGCGGAAGTGCTTGCAAACAGAGGAAAAAAGGTAAGTATAATAGACTCAGATTTTGATGCTCCATGTATACCTAAGATTATGGGAATAACTGACAAAAAACTCATGATAGAGAAGAAAGGTATAATACCTGTAGTGGGACCCTTAGGTATAAAGGTTGTATCTATGGGATTCATGCTTAATGATGGAGAGGTTATAACATGGTTTCATGAATCTATGAGAAATGCTTTGGAAGAATTCCTATCCCATGTTATATGGGATGAACTCGATTATATGTTAATAGATCTTCCCCCGGGGACAGGTTCTGCTTCCCTAAATGTTATGCAGTATATAAGAGATTTAGATGGAGTTGTAGTGGTAACAATCCCTTCTGAAGTTTCTCAGGGGGTTGCAAAAAGAGCTATAGCCCAATGTATGCAAGCCAATGTTAAAGTTTTAGGTGTTGTTGAAAATATGAGTGGGTTTGTCTGTCCTAAATGTAATGATGAGGTAAATATATTAAAAGTTGGAGGGGGAGAGAGATTAGCTCAAGAGATGAATGTTCCATTCCTTGGTAAAATACCGCTTGATCCTATTATATGTGATGCTTCTGATGAGGGAATTTCTATGATAATCAATTATCCGGACTCCTTCACAATAAAAAGATATGAAGAGATAGTTGAAAATATAAAGGAAGAATTAGATACAGATTGAGAAGTTTTTTGAGGAGGAAAGTTATCTATGAAGAATGAGCTTATAAGAAAGTTACACAATATGTCTCATGATATAGAAAGAATTCTTAAATTGGTTAAAGAGGCTTTCATTCATAATAATACAAGTATATTAGACGAGGCAGAGAAACGCTCAAAAGAGGTTCATAAAAGAGAGAAGGAATTAACAGCGGAATTAGCAAAGATTTCAAAGGATGCCGAAATAAAAATATATTTACCAATTCCTGGACACTTAGAGAGAGTGGGAGATTTTATAGAAGGTATTATAAGTTGTATAAGAACAAAAGAAAAAGAAGCTTTGCTTTTTAGCGATAAGGCTATAATCGAGATTAATAACCTTATAAATGATACAAGAAAACTGTTGAATAATATAAGCGACCTTATTCTCTCAAAGAATGTTACTTTGGCAAAAGAGATAAAGGAAGAGGTTTTAGATATCACTGATAAAGCCAATAATTTTGCGACCGAACATGAAGATAGACTCATTGAAGGAATATGCCAACCAAAATCATCATCTGTATTTCTATCTATATTAGACTCTATTAAAGGAATAGCTCTCCATTCCCAAAGGATTTCTGAGAGGATTTTATGAGTTTATTGCTTCTTCTAATTCTAAGAATTATTATAATAATGGAGATACGAAGAAAGATTCAAAATTCTATTTTTTAAATAAGTCAACAATAAAAAATAGCTCCTTACATTTAATTATATAGGATATAGATATAAATATAAGTATTCCTAATATAATAATTCCTCCTAATAAAGATATCCTTTCAATAAGAGGGGAGGAAAGTATAAAATATTTGTCATACAATATGTAAAGTATAATGCCCATAATAGTCGATGATATTGTAATCTTTGATACCGATGATAATATAGCTCTTATATCTATACCTCCAATTTTCTTATTAAATAAATATACTAATATTCCTATATTTACAAAAGATGCGATAGATGTAGCAAGTGCCAATCCTGCATGTTTAAGAGGAAACATCAAAATCACAGATGCAACTATACCCACAAGGAATGATAATGTAGCTGCCTTGACAGGTGTCTTTGTGTCTTTTAATGAGTAGAATGCAGTGGATGTTATTCTTGTTAGAGAAATTGCCCATAAGCCCAGTGAATAAAAGAAAAGAGCCTTAGATGTTAATATTGTATCTTCAAAATTAAATCTTCCTCTCTCAAATAATATATTTATGACAGGAACCCCTAATACAATAAGTCCAATCATAGCTGGAATTGTAAAAAAGAGAACAAATCTTACAGAAAATGCAAATGTTTCTTTAAATTCTTCAATATTATTTAGTGATGCCTGCTTTGACATAGCTGGTAATACAACTGTTCCAAGGGCAACAGCAAATACTCCAAGAGGAAGTTCAATTAATCTATTTGCATAATATAAATATGATATACTTCCTTCTTTTAAGAAAGATGCAAGAATAAGACTAACAAAAATATTTATTTGATATACAGCAGCTCCAGTAGATGCTGGGAGCGCAAGCAAAAATATCTCTTTTATAGCTGGATGAGAATAGTTTAAGTTAAATCTAAACTTTAATCCCTTTTTTATAAGAAAAGGTATCTGAAGTAGAAATTGAAAACATCCACCTATTATGACTCCTAATGCTAAAGCTATAATTGGTGGATTAGTATATTTATATAAAAGGACAGCAGATAGAATCATCGAAATATTCAGGAGGACCGGGGATAAAGCTGGAGCCAAAAAATGTTTTAAGGAGTTTAATATTCCCATAGATAACGCTACAAGACCTATAAAAAAGATATAAGGAAACATTATCCTATTTAATAGGACTGTTAAGTCAAATTTATAGGATGAAAATCCAGGGGTTATTATCTTTACAATTATTGGTGAGAATATTATCCCTATAATAGAAACTATTATAAGCAGGATGGAAATAAAGGAAAAAGATATATTTACTAAATCAAATGCCTCCTCTTTTGATTTATTTGCTAAGTATTCTGTAAATATAGGGACAAATGATATGGTTAGAGTCCCTTCTGCCAATAACCTTCTTAAGATATTTGGTATTCTGAATGCTGCGAAAAATGCATCAGTGTATAGACCCGCTCCAAATAGATTAGCAATAATTACATCTCTTAAGAATCCTGATATTCTACTTAAAAGAGTAAAACCTCCAACAACTCCTACTCCTCTTGCAATTCCTTCTTTATCCATATTAATATCCTAATCCCATAATTACATTAAGCATCCCTTTTGCGATATTATCATCTGGATTTAACTTAATAGCTTTAATTAACATCAACTTTGCATGTTTATAATTATCCTTGCCTATTAAAGCGTAACCGAGGCTTGTATAATATCCTGAAACATGAGGCTTACTGCTTATTCCTCTCATGGCCTCTATTATTATTTCATCATATATTCTATATTTTGGTATGTATAATTTTCTTATTAAATCTTTATTTTTATCTGAATTCCTTACAAATATTAAAGAACTATTATCAATATATATTAATACCCAATTCTCATCATTCATAATAATAGGAATTAATGGATAAAAATATCCACTGAACAGATCACATGAGTTTATAAAAATAAAATTTATATTATAACTATCAAGAAGTCTCTTCCATTTAGGTTTAAGGTCATTTCTCCCTGTTCCACTTAATATATCTTCAAAATCTTTATGAACCTTCTCATTTAATCCCCTTGGATCTATAGATACTTTATATTCAGGATATAAAGCCCATATTAGATAACCACCCCAGTTATACAAATTAAACATATTTCCTTTTATCCTATTCTTAATCAAGAAATTTGATGCTTCAATAGGGTACGAATATCTTGAAATTCCAAAACTTACTTTTGTAAATGACTTGAAAAGTATAACTGTCAGCAAAGCGATAATTGCAATATCTAAGAATATATATCTTCTTTTAAAGAATGAAAATCTATTTATGGTTAAAGATATATATTTTGCAATTATAGGAGTAAGAATAATTACAAGAAATATTATATATCTTATCGCTGTAAAAGAGATTATAGAAAGAATAGATATTATAAATATATGCTCCATATCTATTCTTTTAATATTTATAATTACTACTATAATTATTAAAGATAGAAATATCCAGAAGGGCAACCAATAATTATGTAAATATTTAATCTGTTCTATTGGAGACAGATATTCTGTAACTTCTCTTCTAAATATACTCCTTTCAAGCTCAAATATTGCCGGTATTACCTTAAATGTATTTGGATTTATAAAGGAAAATATTATGGCTAAGAGTAAAAGTATACTGTATGTATATATACTTCTATCATCTAAAATGTCTCTCTTTAAATCAAAAATCTTCTTTATCCATTGAGAGACAAGATATATAAATATTATTAAATCTCCCAATATATATCCACCATGCATATTTGCCCAGATTATCATAATAATAGGAATAAGAGAGATGTAAAATAGCTTTTCTCTATAATATTCAAGTATATATATCAAAATAGTAGCAAATAGAAACGAGAATAGCTGGGGTCTATCTCCCTTAAAATCAAAGGCTATAATGAGGACAAGGAATATAAAGAGAATGGAAAGATAATAGTTTAATCTTCTCTTTATTATCATATTAAATAACATTAGAATAATAATGGTAAAAATTAAGGCTCTAAGTATAATTATCCCCACAAATCCAAAATGTTTATATAACAAATAAAATATAAGCTGAGAAATCCAATATTGTTTTAAGATAAATTTTACTCTTTCAGTGGGAGGATCTGGTGATGTAAATGAGAATGGATCTCTATCTGGAATCTTTCTATTCTCAAATATATATTCTCCTGTTTTCAGATGCCAGAAGAAGTCAGGGTCCTTTATATTCTTTGCGAAGTAAGTAAATGTAATAAAAGATAATAGTATTATAAAAAATATATTAGATATTCTTGTTAATTCCATACGAAACTTTCAATTTAGGAATTAAATTATTATAGAGAAAGAAAAAGGCTTTTGCAAGTTTTATGAGTGAAAATCAGATTAGATATTTTCTTACCATATTCAACCCTAATGCAACACTTCTATCCGGGCCCATCCCCCTCCATCCATCAAATCCATAGCTTTTAGTCCTTCCATATTCCTTGGCTGATAAAGAGACATATGTTCTTGAATCTCGGGATATAATGGCAAGTGAAATATCCGCTTTCATGGCTTCTCTTATTCCATTAGATAAAGATAAGGTTAGTTTATCAGGATCAGCTTTAATTACATCATAATCCTTTGAAAATCTTCTGAATCCATCTTCATTGTTAACCACAAAACCTCCTTTAAATGTCTCTGAATCAAGCAATTTTTGAGATAATTTGCCAGCTGTACATGTCTCTAAAACTGATATAGTTAAGTTTCTCTCTTTTAACATATTTTTAACAACTTCTTCTAATGTTTCTTTATCAGCACCATATATATAATCCTTAAGTCTATTTCTTATATCATCTTCAACAATCCTTATCAAATTCATTACTTCATCCATGTTATCACCTTTTGCTGTGATTCTTATCTCCACTCCTGATGGATATGCCAAAACTCCAACAGTTGGATTTGGGCCCCTCTTCATGAGATCTTTTATCAATTCATCCACCCTTCCTTCTGTAATCTCCACTGTTTTTAATACCCTCGATTTAATTATTCCTTTTAGCTGAAACCTTTCCTTAAGGTATGGAATAACAGATTTTTCCATAAGGAGTTTTAACTCAGATGGAACACCCGGAAGGGATATTATAACCTTATTCTCATGTTCTAATACAAATCCCGGTGCTGTTCCTATAGGATTTTCAATAGGTATCGCTTCCTTTGGAAGAAAGGCCTGCTTCTTATTATTTTCGCTCATCTTAAATCCTAATTTATTAAAGAGTGATTCAATATGATTTAATATATCTTTATGTAATATTAACTCTCTACCTGTTACCTCTGATATAACCTCTCTTGTTAAATCATCCTCTGTTGGTCCAAGTCCTCCTGAAGTTATTATAATCTCAGATCTTTTTAGTGCATTTATAAGTACAGATTTCATTCTTTCAAAGTTATCCCCAACAGTAGTCTTAAAATATAAATTAATTCCTATTTCTGCAAGTTTCTGGGCGATATATGAAGCATTTGTATCTATTATCTGCCCTAATAGAAGTTCAGACCCTATAATTGTTATCTCTGCGTTCATCTCTTCAATATATGAATAAATACGTTCCCAAGTTCACCAAAGGCTGCACCCCCAGCATTATGAGTTAACCCCACCTTTGCTCCTTTAACCTGTCTATCGCCGCATCTTCCCCTCAACTGTTCCACAATTTCAACTATTTGCGATATCCCGGTTGCACCCAGGGGATGTCCCTTCCCAATAAGACCACCGCTGACATTAACAGGGAGGCTCCCTCCAAGCTTTGTTCTTCCACTTCTTATAAATTCTCCTCCTTCTCCTCTTTTACAGAATCCAAGGTCCTCATACGCAACTATTTCTGCTATAGAGAAACAATCATGAACTTCAGCAAGATCAAGATCCTCTGGACCAATACCTGACATCTCATAGGCTATGCCTGCTGCTCTCTCTGTTATATCACTCATAAATGGTGGTCTATCATTCTTATATCTTCCGGATACCTGAACAGAGGCTGCAATGTATACTGAATTTGAAGAATATCTTTTTGCCACTTCCTCGGATGCCAGTATAGCAACTGAAAATCCATCTGTCTCAGGACAGCAATCAAGGAGTCTTAATGGAGAACATATTAATCTTGAGGTCAAAACATCCTCAATCGTTATTCTTTTATTAAAATGTGCACATGGATTCATAGAGGCATGATTTCTATTTTTAACAGATACCATTGCCAAATCTTCTCTCTTTGTTCCGTAATCATACATGTGTCTATTTGCAACAAGTGCAAACATACCCGGAGGGAACATGCCCATTGAACCTTCAAGTTCATTCCCCTTTAATATTTTAGTAGATGATCTCGGATAATCTCTGCTTGGAACGCTCATCTTTTCAAAACCTATAGCGATAGCAAGATCATATAGTCCTGATTGTATAGCAAGCCATGCTTCTCTAAATGCATTGGAACCGCTTCCACATACATTTTCAAGCCTTGTTACCGGAATTCCCACTATTCCAGCCTGTTCTAAAGCAACCTGCCCAAACATCATTGGTAGTTCCTGATCAAGTCCGACTGTTCCACAATAGGCAATCTGTATATCCTTTGGTGAAATATTAGCATCCTTTATTGCTTTCCATATAGCCTCTTCTCCCATTTCTCTTACGCTTCTGTCAGGATTCCACTCAAATTTAGTAAGTCCAACACCTATTACTGCTACATTCCTCATCTCTTATTCCACAGGTTTAAATTTATAAGTTATTATATCATTTCCATACTCATCTACTGTCATCCTTTCTATTATCATCTCCACATCCATATCTACTTTTAGTTTTTCTTCAAAGGGCTCACATTTAGTTAATAGAGTGAATAATCTCACTCCTTCCGGCAGATCCACATATCCAAATGCATAGGGTGGATTAATACCGACTGATGGCATATAAGAAACTGTATATGTCACTAGCCTCCCCTTTTTGCTCAACTCAACCTCATCCATATTATCCAGTTCATAGCATACAGTACATAATCTCTTTTTGGGGAAATATACTTTCTTACAGGACCTGCATTTACTACCTATAACTATTAAATCTCTCCCTCTCTTTCTAAAAAAATTTTCATTTATAAGCTTTTCCATTTATCTGTATTACCTTTATTAAAAAATATATTTACACAGATAAAACTCTTTTTATTTATTATATAGCGATTTTTTATAAATTTTATCAACTTTTTAATAAAAACAAAAGAAGATTTATTTATTATTTTTAAATCATACAAAAAATGGAATTAAATTAAGTTAAAGATAAAAATATCAAACAATTAATAGACTTTACTTTTTTATCAAAAATTTAGAGTGTAACTTATAGTTTTAGAAAGAAATCAAAAGTATACCCTAATAATCTAATTACTATAGGGGACTAAAGAGAAATGTTTTTATGGTTCAATTTTATTAAAAATTGTTATATATAATAATATATTATGAAGCACAGAAATTTTATTCTAGGGTATATATATCTGTGGACTTTTATCATCTTATTAACTCTTATCCAGAATGAGAACTATCTATATGCCTCCCAAAACAATAGAGATCTTATAATACATTTCATAGACGTAGGAAAAGGAGATAGTACTTTTATCCTTTTACCATGGGGAGAGAATATACTGGTAGATGTTGGAAGCCCCTCTGGAGGGGTGAAAGTTGTTCAGTATTTAAAACATCAGGGTATAAAAAAGATAAACCACTTAATACTCACCCATCCACACTATGATCATATAGGAGGAATTTTTTATCTTGAATCAGAGTTTGAAATCCTCAATTTTTATGACAATGGATTCAGTAATTTTGAAAGCGAATTTTATACAGATTATGTTAAATATGTGAGAAATAATCTATTAAAGTATCATATCCTGCAGGCAGGGGAATCTCTCAATTTTGGTAAGATATATATTGAAGTATTAAACCCTCAACTTCCTCCAACTGGAAATCTAAATACAGATTCAATTGTTTTAAGAATAATTTATAATCGGATTAAGATACTTTTGACAGGGGACCTTGATAAAATTGGTGAAAAACGACTTTTAAAAAGTAAGGTAGATATATCAAGCAATATTTTAAAGATTGCTCACCATGGAGATAATGATGCTGCATCTGAATATTTTTTGAAGAATGTGAAGCCTGAAGTAGCTGTAATATCTATAAGTATGATAGACAGGTTTGCAAGACCTAATCAAAATGTTTTGAAACGCTTAAATAGAATAGGAACAAAGATTTACAGAACTGATCTAAATGGGAATATAATAATTAAAACAGATGGAAAGAGTTATTTAATAGAAACAGAAAAATAATTATGTTTAACCAGGGTTTGAAAAATAAGATTTCGTAAAGATCCAGAAATAATAGATTGGTTATTGGTTCTCTCTTATTCTATAGGAATTTTCTCCCTTGTTCCCATAGCCAGAGGAATTCAAAGAGTTATTTCTGACATAGTTGGCCGAGAATTTTTTATATATTTAACTATTTTCCCTGCTATTATAGGGGTAGCAATAATATTTTATACTTTTATTTTTAAATTAAAGGTAAGGGAAATATCCCAATATATCTGGCTTATTAGTGGGATTAGTATATACACATATTACATTATGGAACTTAAATCATCCCCAGAGGAAGCGATACACTTTTTAGAATATGGATTATTACCCTATTTTATCTTTAGAGCATTAAGTCATAGAATTAAAGATTGGACAGTATATATATCAACCCTATTATATGTGGCTTTAATTGGAATATCGGATGAGTTTTTGCAATGGTTGATGCCACACAGAGTTTGGGACTTCAGAGATATTGGTTTTAATATAATGGCTGGAGGAATCTTCATAATATCTCTCTGGAAGGGGATTAGACCAGAAATTATATCTATGCCGGTTAAAAAAGATTCGGTTAGAACTTTAATTAGAATTTTTACAATAGATTTGATTTTTATCGGTTTATGCTTTTCTAACACTCCAGGATTTGTAAATAAATATACTGATATCTTTCATATATTAGGTTGGTTAAGAAATGAAGAGCCGATGATAGAATTCGGATATAGGCATATAGACCCAGATCTCGGTATTTTTTACTCTCGGTTGACCTTAGAAGAGTTAAAAAAGATCGATCTTCTTAAAGGAAGAGTATATGGAGAAATATTACTAAAAGAGGGAAATCCAGAGATAGTCTATAGAAATCTCATAAAGGCTTATAATCAATATACTAATCCATTTTTATATGAGTTTTTAATCCATTTTGGGCAAAGGAATAATAATTACAGAGAATTTATAGAAACAGAGAAATTGGATGAAAAAATAGAAGAAAGTAATATATCTTTAAAGGAAAACCTAATCTTAGAAAAATATTTCAAGAATACTCTAAAATATTCTAATCTCAGCTGGAGTGATAAGAGGGTGAACGAATTAAAGAATTTCGCCTATTTAGCAAAGAAAGATTATGTGAGTGAAGTAGGAAGTATGATAACTTTTTTAAGCCTAAAGACTATATGGTTAATGATTCTTATAGTTCTATTTTTATCCTTTATATTCGAAAAAAATCTTGAAAAGTATATTAAGAATTAATGGGTTTGAAAATTTTCCTTTTGGTCTTTGGAATTTAAGGTTATTTTTATTTGCCTTTAAGTATTTTTTGGATCTTTAATTTAATAAGCAGAATTTTTTCTAATCCTGGAATCATAGACAATCATAGAAAGCAAATCTTGGAATGCTACACTTATTGTGGTTAGGTCAAAAATCATAAGATTGATTATAATTTTAAGTAGTATAAAGAATACTCTTACAGCAATTTCCCCTGGTGCCGATGCCTACCCGAAAGAGAGAAATCCTTGACAACAAAGGGCATGTATGTTATAAGGAAAATATGAAAAAAGGGGCTTTTACAGTTTTATTAATACCTGATAAAACATCAAAAATTAAAAAATATAAAATATCTTATTCTCTTATTAAAAGTTCATTAGCTATAATTTCTATTTCATTTATAGTCTTTTTTATATTTTTATATGATTATATAAATTTAAAAAAAGAGATTGTTGAGATCGATACTTTAAGAAAATTAACAGAAAAACAGAAAAAGGATATAGACTTATTTGCTTCTAAGTTATCATCTATAAAAAAAGAATTAATCAGACTTAAAGAGTTAGATAAAATGATTAGATCTCTCACAAAGTTAGGAATAGGCAATGAAAATTTAGGCATTGGGGGCCCCACAGTTAAAGATTCTAAAAATATATCAAATTTTGAGAAAAAGAATTCTATATTAATAAAGGAATTTGATAAATTAGAAAAAGAAATTGCTATTCAAAAGAAAAGCTTCGAAGAGCTTCATGGCTTAATTAAAAAAGAGATAACCTTGAGATCCATAACACCTTCTATCTCTCCTACAAATGGATGGATAAGCTCTAAGTTTGGTAAAAGAAAACCTCTTTTCCCTAATTCCAGCAAATTTCATGAAGGAATTGATATCGCCACATGGTTTGGAGCTCCTGTGATAGCTCCATCTAATGGTATTGTTTCCTATGTGGGTAATGGTGGAAGTTATGGTAAACTGTTAATAATTAATCATGGTTATGGTATTACTACCAGGTATGGACACCTTTCAAGAATATTTGTTAGGGTTGGGCAAAAAGTCAAAAGAGGAGATAAGATTGCAGCAGTGGGTAATAGTGGTAGTAGTACAGGACCACATCTACATTATGAGGTCAGGATTAAGGGAATACCAGTGGATCCTGAAAGATATATATTGGATTGATGCATTATGATAGAGTTTATTATAAAAAAGATAGTAGGTACTAAAAACGATAGAGAACTTAAAAGGCTCAGACCAATTGTTGATAGGATAAATAGCTTTGAAAGAAAGTTTATGAAATTTAGTGATTCTCAACTAAGAGCTATGACCCCATATTTCAAAGAGAAAATTTCTAAAGAGGAAGATATTGATAATCTTCTTCCAGAGGCATTCGCGGTCGTAAGAGAAGTTTCAAGGAGAACATTGCAAATGAGACCATTTGATGTTCAGTTAATTGGAGGAATAGTTCTTCATGAAGGTAAAATAGCAGAGATGAAAACTGGTGAGGGGAAAACATTAGCAGCTACCCTCCCGGTATATTTAAATGCTTTGACTGGCAAGGGGGTTCATATAATTACTGTTAATGATTATCTTGCAAAGAGGGATAGTGAATGGATGGGAAATATTTATAAATTTTTAGGACTTTCTGTTGGGGTTGTTACTCATGATATGGATGATTCAGAAAGGAAAGAAGCTTATAATTCGGATATAACATACGGCACCAATAATGAATTTGGCTTTGACTATCTGAGGGATAATATGAAATATAGCTTAGATGATTATGTTCAAAGAGAATTGAACTATGCGATTGTGGATGAAGTAGATAGTATCCTTATAGATGAGGCGAGAACACCTTTAATAATATCAGGCCCTACTGAAGAATCTACAGATAAATATTACAAAATAAATAAACTCATCCCACTTCTCAAAAAAGACAGAGACTATACAATAGATGAAAAGATAAGAAATGCTACATTAACTGAAGAAGGAATTCAGAGGGTAGAAAATTTATTAAATATAAATAATTTATATGATCCTAGGAATATAGATATACTTCATCATGTAAATCAGGCTTTAAAGGCCCATAC
The DNA here is from genome assembly GCA_964501575.1 of uncultured Thermodesulfobacteriota bacterium. Classification (GTDB taxonomy): domain Bacteria; phylum Desulfobacterota; class CAZCTP01; order CAZCTP01; family CAZCTP01; genus CAZCTP01. The sequence goes on along the minus strand of CAZCTP010000043.1, from coordinate 8,476 downwards.
CCTGTTTAAGAGAGATGTTGATTATGTGGTTAAAGATAATGAAGTTATAATTGTTGATGAATTTACTGGAAGACTCATGCCTGGAAGGAGATATAGTGATGGTTTACACCAAGCTTTAGAAGCAAAAGAGCATGTTAAAGTAGAAAGAGAGAATCAGACTCTCGCTACAATAACATTTCAAAACTATTTTAGAATGTATAATAAACTTGCAGGTATGACAGGTACAGCTGATACTGAAGCTACTGAATTCAAAAAGATATATAATTTAGATGTAGTTGTGATTCCTACAAATATGCCTATGATAAGAAAGGATTACCCAGATGTTATTTATAAAACAGAGGAGGAAAAATTTAATGCTGTTGTGAAGGAAATAAAGGAACTTAATAAAAAGGGTCAACCAGTATTGGTAGGAACAACATCTATTGACAAATCCGAAAGGCTAAGCAGATTGTTAAAGAAGCAGGGGATTCGTCATCATGTACTTAATGCAAAGCATCATGAAAAAGAGGCTGAAATTGTTGCACAGGCTGGAAGATATAAAGCTGTTACCATATCTACAAATATGGCTGGGAGGGGAACCGATATTATTCTTGGTGGAAACCCAGAATTTTTGGCTCTTGCTAAAACTGGGAGGGATTCAAACTCCGAAAAATATCTAAAAGCTCTTAATGAAGCAAGAGAGGAATGTAATAGAGAGAGAGAAGAAGTTGTGAAATTAGGAGGTTTACATATTATTGGAACAGAAAGACATGAGGCAAGAAGAATAGATAATCAGTTAAGAGGACGTTCAGGTCGTCAGGGTGATCCTGGATCATCTCGATTCTACTTATCCTTAGAGGATGATCTGCTCAGGATATTTGGCTCTGAGAAGATATCAGCTGTGATGGATAAACTTGGAATAGAAGAGAATGAACCGATTCAGCATAGGCTAATAACCAGAGCGATAGAAAATGCTCAAAAGAGGGTAGAAGGGCATAACTTTGACATTAGAAAGCATCTTATTGAGTATGATGATGTTATAAATAAACAAAGAGAAGTAATTTATAAGAAGAGAAGAGAGGTATTAAAGGGAGAACATGTCAGAGAAGAGATAGCAGAAATAATGGAAGTTCTTGTAGAAGAAATAGTTGATATATATTGTAATGATAAGAGTAATATTGATGAGTGGGACATAAAGGGGTTAAAAGATACTATATTTAAGCAGTTTTCTATACATATAAATCTAAATGATAATATTACAAGAAAAGAGGAAATAGAGGATGAAATTATAAAACAGGTAAAGGACGCGTATGCCAAAAAGGAAGAAGAGATAGGTGAGCCAACTTTGAAGCATATTGAAAAGGTAATATATCTACAATCATTGGATAGTCTTTGGAAAGACCATTTATTAAATATTGATCAACTTAAAGAAGGGATAGGTTTAAGAGGATATGGGCAGAAGGATCCACTGCAGGAATATCAGAAAGAGGGTTTCGAAATGTTTTCTGAAATGATGTATAGATTAAGAGAAGACATTGTTGAAAAACTATTTAGAATTAGAGTAACAAAGGAGGAAGAAATCCCTTTAGCCTTACCATATAGAGAAGATAGATTTTTATTTAGTAGAGGGGATGAAGGAGACAATAGAAGGGAACCTATAAAACGGGCAGGTAAGAAAATAGGAAGAAATGACCTATGTCCATGTGGAAGCGGGAAGAAATATAAAAAATGTTGTGGGGCATAAATGGATATATATGTCCCGGGTTTTATGGCTTCTGGAATAAGTGCAGGAATTAAAGGAAATAATAAAAAGGATATAGCTCTTATATATTCTGAAAGACCTTCTATAGGGGTTGGAGTATTTACTAAAAATGTAATAAAGGCAGCTCCTGTAATCTTAAGTATGGAAAGAATAAAAAATGGTAGCTGTCAGGCTATTATAATTAATAGTGGAAATGCTAATGCATGTACAGGAGAGAAGGGCTATAAAGATGCCCTGAAAATGGCAGAAATAACAGCTAAAGAGCTCGGTATAGATGAAAGATTGGTATTAGTATCATCTACTGGGGTTATAGGGAAACCATTAAAAATGGATTTAATTGAAAAATCGATCCCTCCTCTCGTACAATCTTTATCTCCCCGAGGAATTCCTTCAGCAGCAGAATCTATTATGACAACAGATAGATTTACGAAACTTTCTATAATAAGGGATAGGATAGATAGTAGAAATATCACAATATGTGGAATTGCTAAGGGAGCAGGTATGATAATGCCAAATATGGGAACAATGTTGGCATTTATAATGACAGATATTGCAATGGAGAAAGAAATACTCGAGAAAATATTTAGATCCTCAGTGGGAAAAACTTTTAATAGAATCAATATCGATGGTACCACAAGTACCAATGATACAGCAATAATCTTAGCTAATGGAGAAGCTAAGAATGAGATAATTGGTAGATATTCAAGAAATAAGAATAGAATAGCCTTTAAAAAGCTTCTTCTTTATGTCTTAGAAGAACTTACAAAAATGATTGTGAAGGATGGGGAGGGGGCTACAAAATCTGTTGAGATAGTAGTAAAGGGAATATCAAATAGGAAAAATGCCAAAAAACTGGTTTATAATATTGCTAACTCTATATTAATCAAGACAGCATTCTTTGGAGAAGATCCAAATTGGGGTAGAATAATGGCAGTTATAGGGGGAGCAGGAATTAACATACTAGAGAATAAAATAGATATATATTTTAATAATATTCCGATAGTCAAAGGTGGTATATATTCTAATATTTCGGTAGATATTATTAAAGATGTGTTGAAGAACAATTCATTTAAGGTTATTATAGATTTAAACAATGGGAAGAGTAGTTATTCCATTTATACTACAGATTTATCCTATGAATATGTGAGAATAAACTCTGAATATACAACATAAGAATATGTTTTCAAATGATGGGAATAAATATAAGGAATTATTTGAATCTATAAATAATGATCTTGAACTTATTGAGAAAAAGCTAAAGAACAACCTGGATTCTAATGTTTTACTTATTCCAGAAGTAGGAAGATATATTTTAGAGAGTGGAGGCAAAAGGCTGAGGCCTCTTCTGTTTCTTTTGGCTTCAAGATTGTGTGGTTATTATGGATCAAGAATCATATCTTTGGCAAGTGTTTTTGAATTTATACATACAGCAACCCTTTTACATGATGACGTGGTAGATAATGCTGAATTAAGAAGAGGAAATGCCTCTGTAAATTCTGTATGGGGGAATGAAATCAGTGTTCTTGTTGGTGATTTCCTTTTATCAAAATCATTTTCTATCATGGTAGAGGATGGAGATGTTAATATAATGAAAGTAATAGCAAATGCTACAACAAAAATGGCAGAAGGAGAAGCTTTGCAACTCACAAAGAATGGAGATATAAATATAACAGAAGAAGATTATATATCAGTAATAATTAATAAAACTGCTGTATTAATATCTGCTGTATGTGAGGTTAGCGCAATTTTAGCAAATTCTTTCCCTTATATCGAAAAAACGATGGCAGATTTTGGACTAAACCTTGGAATTGCTTTTCAGCTTATAGATGATAGTTTAGATTATATATCCCAAGAAAGTGAATTTGGAAAGAAGAGAGGCAATGATTTGCAGGAAGGTAAGATAACTCTTCCATTGATACATGCTCTGAGGAATTGCAGCCCCCGAGAAAAAGAGAGAATTACATCTATCGTCCTTTCCGAAGAGATAAAGAAAGAAAACTTTATGGAGGTAATGGAATTAATTTTTAAATATGATGGAGTTTCCTACACGTTTAACAGAGCCAGAGAATATATAGATAAAGCTAAGAATATGCTAAATATATTCCCTGATTCTCCAGATAAACAACATCTTTTAATTCTTGCAGATTATATACTAGAAAGGAAAAAATAGGTGATAGATATAAAAGACTTAACTTTTGAAGAGATTAAAAATATCATATCACATCTTAATAAGGAAGAGTATAGAGCAAAGCAGATAATAAGATGGTTATATAAAAAAAGAGTGTATTCTTTTGATGAAATGACTGATTTATCAAAAGAATTCAGAAAAGAGATTAAAGAAGTCTTCATTATAAGCAGACTTAAGCCTATAAATATATTAGCTTCTAAGGACGGAACTAAGAAATATATATTTCAATTAAAAGATGGCAGACTTATTGAAACCATTCTTATCCCTGAAAAAGGTTACCATACTTTATGTCTCTCAACTCAAGTTGGATGTGCTCTTAAATGTAGATTCTGTGTTACCGGAAAGCTTGGATTTATAAGAAATCTTAAAACTTCTGAGATTCTTAATCAGATAATAGCTATTCAGGATGATGTAGGAAATACCATAAGAAATATTGTTCTTATGGGTATGGGTGATCCTCTACTTAACTATAATAATGTGGTTAAGGCGATTAAAATAATGGCATATAATGATGGATTAAATATATCAGAGAGAAGAATAACTTTATCTACTGCTGGTATTATTAATGAGATAGAGAAATTATTTAATGAAGTTACTCCAAACCTTGCTATATCATTAAATGCATCATCAGATGATGTGAGAAATTTCCTAATGCCAATCAATAAAAGTAATACTTTAAACAAACTAATAAAGACATGCTTAAATCTACCTTTGCCAAGGAGAAGAAGGATAACTTTTGAATATGTACTAATTAATGGAATAAATGATAGATATGAAGATTCATTAAGGCTTGCAAATCTATTAAGGGGAATAAAATGTAAAATAAATCTTATTCCCTTTAATGAACATACTCTTCTTGAGTTTAAGAGATCCTCTCCTGAAACTGTAAGTAGATTTCAGAAAGTTTTAATAGATCATAAATATACTACCTTTGTAAGATCAACCAGAGGACCAGATATATATGGGGCCTGTGGTCAGTTGGGTGGGATGCTAAATCTTTCAATTATAGGAGGTTAAATGGCCAAAAAAATAGGAATAATAGGTGGAAGTGGACTATATGATTTAGAAGGTCTTGAGAACATAAAAAGAGAGAAAATATCAACGCCCTTTGGAGATCCATCGGATGAATTTATCATGGGGTTTATAGATGGTGTAGAGTTAATATTTCTACCGAGGCATGGAAAAGGACATAGAATACTCCCATCTGAATTAAACTTCAGAGCTAATATATATGCTATGAAAACACTTCAGGTTGAGTGGATAATATCTGTTAGTGCCGTAGGGAGTATGAGAGAGGATATAAGACCTGGAGACATAGTTTTACCGGATCAATTCTTTGATAGAACAAAGGGTAGAATATCCACCTTTTTTGGAGAAGGGATAGTTGCACACTTACCTTTTGCTGATCCAGTATGTCCAACACTTCAAAATATTCTTTATCAAGCTTCAAGAAAGAGCGGTACATATGTACACAAGGGTGGAACATATATATGTATAGAAGGGCCTCAATTCTCTACAAGGGCTGAATCAAGAATATATAGGTCATGGGGAGTAGACGTTATAGGTATGACAAATATTCCTGAGGCAAAACTTGCAAAAGAGGCAGAAATATGCTATGCAACATTGGCTCTTGCTACAGACTATGACTGCTGGCATGAAACCGAAGAAGATGTTTCTTTAGAGATTGTTATGAAAACAATGGAGAAGAATATAGAAAAGTCAAAAGAGATAATTAAAAAGGCTATTAAATTAATCCCTGAGGAAAGAAATTGTTCCTGTAAAGATGCATTAAAAAATGCAATAGTAACAGTTCCAGAATATATTCCGGAGGATACAAAGAAGAAGCTTTCCCTCATTATCGGGAAATATATTAAATGAGAGAAAAGTTACTAATCATCTTTCTTACCATTTTTATCTCATGTGCAGTTAATGATAGAAATATAAAGAAGGAATTTTTACTTCACTTCAATACAGGAGTATCTCTTTTAAAACAGGGTAATTTATCCTTAGCTATTAAAGAATTAAAGAAGGCAGAAGAGTTAAATCCAGAAGATGCAAAACTCCTTAATTCAATTGGACTGGGATATTATGGACTAAGGAATTATGATAAAGCAATAGAATATTTTAAAAAAGCCACATCATTAAACAATGAATATTCAGAAGCATATAATAATTGGGGAGTTGTCTATCTTGATATAGGTAATTGGAATAATGCAATTGAAAAATTTACTATGGCTTTAAACAATCTTCTTTATTCAACACCTGAAATAGCATATGCAAATCTTGGATGGGCATACTATAAAAAGGGAAATTTGTATAAAGCTATAGAGAATGAGAAGATTGCAATTAATATTAACCCTAATTTTAGCCTTGCTCACTATAATCTTGGGATAATATACTTGGATAAAAATGAAATAGAGAAAGCAATAGAGGAACTAAGCTTAGCAATAAAATATTATCCTAACTATATTGATGCTCATTATAACCTCGGGATTGCATATCTGAAAAAAGATAATAATAAAGATGCTAAGAAAGAGTTTAAAAAGGTTATAGAAATATCTCCCTTATCTCCACTTGCAAAATCAGCTAAAAGATATATAGATCTATTAGAGTAAAGTGGAAAACTTTGGTGAATATTTAAAAAGAGAAAGAGAATTGAGAAATATAAGTATTGAAGAAATATCAATAGTTACAAAGATAAAAAAGAACTTCTTAGAGGCTTTAGAGAAAGATGAATTTGATAAGTTGCCTGGAGAAACATTTATTAAAGGCTTTATAAGAGCATATTCAAATTGTATTGGGCTAAATGGAGATGAAGCTATTTTGAGATATATGGAATATAAAGAGAAAAGGGCAAAAAATAATGATAAAAGGCTAAAGAATAATAATCTATCTACAAAGAAAAGCTCAAATACTTATTTCATAATATTGATGATATTAGTATTATCTATACCTATACTCTTCTATCTTATTTATTCCAACAAAAAAAATGAAGATAAAACTATTATTCCTATTAAGAGAGAAATACCTATTAATGAAGGAGTATCTTTAAAGTTAAAAAAGGAAAAGCAGAAGCAGATTAAAAATAAGGAATTCAGTATATTTATAAAGGCTAAAGAGAAAACATGGTTAAGGGTAAAGATAGATAATAAGCCCTATTTTGATATAATTCTGAAAAGAGGCGATACTTTTTTAAAAAAAGTAAAAAAATTATATCTTATAATTGGTAATGCCGGAGGGATTGAGTTATTTATAGATGGGAAATTTGCAGGAAATCTTGGTAAATCTGGGCAAGTTGTAACTATTTCTTTACCCCCAAAATTACCTTCATCATAACACATTCTATTTTTTACCCTCTTCAATTAAATTCTTAAGTTCATCTTCCCATAGAGAGCCGGTAATATACAAAAAAGGATTCTCCTTTAAACTTATTATCTTTTCCCCTTTTATCTTCCTTCCAAGAGAATCGTATATAATTTCAATCTTAGGACGGAGAATATGTTCCTTATCTGTTTCTATTACCCTTCCAATCTCATTGGAATTCAGTTTAACATAACTCATTACCGGGAATATTGACAATTCCCTCAATAACACCTTAATTATTACTGGGGAAAAAGCTCCTTTTCTGTATTCTATAATCTCTTTAATTGCATCATAAGGGAAAAATCTCTTTCTCTGTGGCCTTGGTTGAGTTAATGCATCGTATATATCTGTTAAACCTATAATCTTTGCATATTCATGAATTTCATTCCCTGATAATCCATAAGGGTATCCTGAACCATCTTCTTTTTCATGCTCCTGTAATATAACTTTAGCTATCCACCTATATTCTTCTTCTAAATTATTTAATATTTCATAGCCATATACAGGGTGTCTTTTTATAACTTCATATTCCTGTTCACTAAATTTAGATTCTTTATTAATAAGATCAGACGAAATCTTTATCATACCAACTTCATGCAAAAGAGCGGAAATCCCTAACTCAACTAATTTGTCTTTATCATATTCAAGACCCTTACCAACCTTTAGAGAATATACAGAAACATTTACCGAGTTGGATATTAGCTTATTAGGGATAGATTTTCTATTAAATGCTTCAAAACAGAGCATATCAATAAGACGATATTTGGATACAATATTTTTTATAAGTTCTATTCCATCCTTTATATCAATATTTTCATCATTTCTTATTTTATTAAATATACCTTCAATAAATTCACAGCTACTTTCATATACCTCTTCGACATTATTAATTAATACATCTTTATAACTTCCTGTATATTTATTCTCCATTACTTCTACTTCCCCCTTTTTTATAACTTCTATCAATTTACTAAGGCAATGTCACTTTCTATGAAAAGGGCTAAGAAACGAGGATCTGAAACATTTTCAAATGGAAATTTCCTCAATTTCCAATATTCTTTACACAACTCCCCTCCTTAATTTATTAAATAATATTTTTTTATTTTATTATAAATACAATAAAAAATCAAATATTCTGGAAATACCCAAATTCCGAAATAGGAAGGTCAAACAAGCCAAAAAGT
>CAZCTP010000042.1:0-22651 GCA_964501575.1 uncultured Thermodesulfobacteriota bacterium | reverse complement strand
AGGTGGTAAGATATGCTGCATAATGTTATCACGAAAAAAGAGATGCTTACTTTTAAAGAGAATTCCTTGACAATATGATCATTACTATGATATTTTTATTATATAAACTTATAGATTTTTAAATATAATGTATTATCCTTCCTTAAATGAGTTTAAGAATAAAACAAAAGAAGGTAATTTAATTCAAGTTTACAAGGAAATATTTGCTGATCTTGAAACCCCGGTTACAGCCTTTAAGAAAATAGATGAAGGATCTTATTCATTTCTCTTGGAGAGTGTTGAAGGTGGAGAAAAATGGGGTAGATATAGCTTTTTAGGGGTTAATCCATCTCTTATATTTAGGAGTAAAGATAACAGAGTAGAGATTATAAGAGGGGCTGAGATAGAAATATATGAGAATGTTGATAATCCCTTAAATATTCTTAATGAGATATTAGGAAAGTTTAAGCCTGTTATAACAGAAGGGCTTCCCAGATTCTATGGAGGAGCAGTTGGATATATAGGTTATGAAATTATAAGATTCTTTGAAGATATTCCCAAACTTGCTTCTAAGGATATAGATTTATATGATACTACTTTTATATTAACAGAAACTATTCTTATATTTGATAACATAACCCATAGAATAAAGGTTGTATCAAATGTATTTATAGAGGATGAGAATATAGAAGAATCCTATGAAAGAGCGAAGGCTAACATAGATAATTTAATATCTAAATTGAGAAAACCTATATATATTAATCCTCTTTATATTAATGATAAAGAAATTAATAATAGGAAAAGATTGAAGCTTTCTTCTAACTTTACAGAAGAAGGTTTTAAAAATGCAGTAAATAAGGCAAAAGAATATATTAGAACAGGGGATATAATTCAAGTTGTTTTATCCCAGAGGTTTGAGACAGAAATAGCGACAGATCCATTTAATATATATAGAACACTCAGAACTATTAATCCTTCTCCTTATATGTTCTATTTAAGATTAGGAGAAGAACATATAGTTGGTTCTTCTCCAGAGGTTCTTGTCAGGGTTGAAGGGCCTAATATAGAGATTAAACCTATTGCAGGCACAAGGAGAAGGGGTATTAGTGAAGAGGATGATGAAAGACTTGAGTCTGATTTATTAAAAGATCCAAAGGAGAGAGCTGAACATCTTATGCTTGTTGATCTTGGGAGGAATGATGTTGGAAGGGTTGCTGATATAGGTAGCGTAAAGGTTAAGGAGTTTATGGCCGTAGAAAAATATTCTCATGTAATGCATATTGTTTCACATATAGAAGGAATATTAAAAGAAGACAAGGGAGTATTTGACGCTCTGATGGCTACATTCCCTGCGGGTACGTTAACAGGAGCCCCAAAGGTAAGAGCTATGGAGATAATTGAGGAGTTAGAACCTGTAAGACGGGGAATATATGGGGGAGCAGTAGGATATTTTAGTTTTTCTAAGAATATGGACATGTGTATTGCAATTAGAACAATAGTGATAAAGGATGGAAAGTTATATATTCAGACTGGTGCTGGTATTGTTGCAGACTCAGATCCAGATAAAGAGTATCAGGAAACAATAAATAAGGCGAAGGCTTTAATAAGTGCTATAGAGTTGGCAAGAGAGGGTTCCGAGTAGATGTTATTGATGATTGATAATTATGATTCCTTTACTTATAATCTTGTCCAGTATCTTGGAGAACTCGGAGAAGAAATAAAGATATTTAGGAATGATAAGATAGATATTCCGGATATTAAAAAAATGCTTCCAGACATAATTGTTATCTCTCCTGGACCATGTACTCCAAAGGAGGCTGGTATTTCAGTGAAGGTAATAAAGAATTTTAGTGGAAAGATTCCTATTCTTGGGGTTTGCCTTGGCCATCAGGCTATAGCCTATGCTTTTGGAGGGAGGATAATTCAGGCTAAGAGACTTATGCACGGGAAGGTTTCTCTAATCTATCATGACAATAAAAGTATATTTAAAGGTGTAATAAATCCATTTAAGGCAACCCGATACCATTCTCTGGTTATTGAAGAGAATTCACTCCCACCTCAATTTGAAATAACAGCAAGGAGTGAAGATGGGGAAATAATGGGTATAAGGCATAAGAATTATATCCTTGAAGGGGTCCAGTTTCATCCTGAGTCAATACTTACAAAAGAGGGAAAGAAAATTTTAAAGAATTTTTTGGAAATATGTAAAGAGTATGATAAAAGAAGCCATAGAAAAGTTTGTTAGGTTTATAGATCTTAATGAAAAAGAGATGATAGAAGTTATGAAAGAGATAACAGAGGGCATTGCGACTCCTTCTCAAATATCTTCCTTTATAACTGCATTAAGGATGAAGGGGGAGACTATTCCTGAGATTACAGGAGCAGCTAAAGTTATGAGAGAGAAGGGATTAAATATAAGATTAATAGATGATAATTTAATAGATACATGTGGAACAGGGGGAGATGGTGCAAATACATTTAATATATCTACAGTATCCGCTTTTGTTATTGCTGGAGCCGGGCTACCAGTTGCAAAGCATGGGAACAGAGCTCTATCAAGCAGGTGTGGTAGCGCTGATCTTCTAAAGGCATTGGGTGTAAAAATAGATATGGATAAGGACCTTATTGAGAAATGCATAGATGAGATAGGTATAGGATTCTTATATGCCCCTATAATGCATAAATCAATGAAATATGCTACTCCTGTGAGAAGAGAGATAGGTATAAGAACAGTATTTAATATCTTGGGACCATTAACAAATCCTGCTAATGTAAAATTTCAGCTCGTTGGTATTTATGATGCAGATCTTACGGAAAAGATAGCTCATGTTCTTAATAATTTAGGATGTAAGAAAGCCTTTGTAGTTCATGGAGAAGATGGGCTTGATGAGATAACCATTTCAGGAAAGACGTTTGTTTCAGAGGTTAAAGATGGTGAAGTAAGAAGTTTTGCCATTTCTCCTGAAGACTTTGGGTTAAAGAGATATCCAATAGAGTCTATATTAGGAGGTTCCCCTGAATATAATAGAGAAATCGCTATTAAAATACTTAAAGGTAAGGCTCTTGGTCCATTTGAGGATGTGGTTTTACTTAATTCATCTGCTGCACTGTTTATTGGAGGGGTAGCAGATGATCTTTTGGAAGGTGTTGAAATAGCGAGAGATAGTATAAAAACTGGGAAGGCTTATCAAAAATTAATGGATTTGATAGATCTAAGTAATTCATAAAAGGAGAGACTATGGGAAAGGTATATTATTGTAGTATATGCGGGTTGGTTGTGAGAGTTATAAAGGATGGTAGAGGGACTCTCGTATGCTGTGGTAAGGAGATGGAGGTGGTAGATATTAAAGTAGAGGAGTCAGAGTCCAAGGAATTATATGCTTGTAGAGTATGTGGTAAGGAAATAGAAGTTATATCGATTCCAACAAGGGTTTCTGTTACGACCTGTTGTAATAAAGATATTAGATTAAAGGAGGTAGAATAAATGAATATAAAAGATGTTATAAAAATTTCGCTTGATCTTGAAAAGGAATCTATGGAGTTCTTTAAGGAAGCGATGGAAAGGACCACCAGAGAGAGTGGTAAGGAGATATTTAAAAGGCTTTCTAATGATGAGAAGAGACATATAGAAATCCTGTTTAATAGATATAAAGATTATGAAAATTTAGGGGATGTAGAGGATTTTATAAATAGTAAATCTTTTAAAGATTCAGATATTATTAAGAGTTTAAGGGAACTGGTAGATAATAGAGTGACGGATAGAAAAGCTATCGAAATAGCTATGGAGCTTGAAAAAAAAGGGTATAAAATGTATGAAGATGCTGCGAATGATAGTGACGATGTAGAGATTAAAAATATATTTGAAAGTCTTAAAAGGGATGAAGATAGACACTATAAAATATTGGATGCAGAATATTGTTCAATTACCGGAATACCCCAGGGGTCTGAGTTAGGTACATATGTGAGGGAATGATGAAGAAGATATTTTTTGACCATGCTTCAACTACGAAGGTGGATCAGAGAGTCTTAGATGAAATGCTTCCATATTTTACGGAAATATATGGCAATCCTTCATCCCATATACATGAATTTGGTAATATGGCTATGAAGGGATTAGAGGGAGCAAGGGAAAGGGTTGCAGGACTTATTAATTGTAAGCCTGACGAGATAATATTTACCTCTGGCGCAACAGAATCCAATAATTTAGCTCTAAAAGGAATTTCTTTTGCATATAAGGATAAAGGAAAACATATTATCGTTTCAGAAGTAGAGCATTATTCTATATTAAGTCCTTTATTGACCCTACGAAGAAATGGATTTGATGTAACATATATAGAGGTAGATGACGATGGATTGGTAAATCCTGATGATGTAAAAAAAGCTATTACAAAGGATACGATACTCATATCTATAATGCATGCAAACAGTGAGATAGGAACGATAGAACCTATAGAAGAGATAGGTAATATAGCAAGGGAAAATGATATAATATTTCATACCGATGCTGCCTCTACCGGAGGGATACTTTCTATAGATGTGAATAGCATGAATATTGATCTATTAACTCTCTCCGCCCATAATATTTATGGGCCTAAGGGAGTTGGGGCATTATATCTAAGAAATGGGATTAAGTTAATACCACTTTTAGAAGGAGGGTTTCAAGAATCAGGGTATAGGTCTGGAACAGAGAATCTTCCTGGAATAATTGGATTTGGATCCGCATGTAAATTGGCAAAAGAAGAGATGGAATTGAGGAGGAATCATCTTATATCCTTAAGAGAAAAATTATGGAAAGGGCTTGAGGAAAAGATAGATTTTATACATTTTACTGGACATAGAGAGAGGAGGCTTCCTGGCCATGTGAGCTTCTGGATAGAACACCTTGAGGGAGAATCTTTACTTCTTCTCTTAAGTTTAAATGGAATAATGGCGGCAAGCGGATCTGCCTGTAGTTCAAATCTTAAAGGTAGAGATGAGAGGGACCTTCAGGCTTCTCATGTTTTGAGAGCTATTGGAGTTCCATCGGATATATGCTCTGGGTCTATTACTATAACTATGGGGAAGGATAATAAAGAAGAAGAAGTTGACTATCTACTCGAAATTATGCCAGGTATTGTAGAAAGACTCTGGAAACTTTCTCCAAGTTATTCAGATATGTTAAAAAAGAGAAAGGAGGAGTTATAAGATGGCAGATGGTCCGTATAGCGAAAAGGTAATGGAGCATTTTATGAATCCAAGGAATGTTGGAGAAATAGAGGATGCAGATGGTATTGGAGAAGTAGGAAATCCAGCATGTGGAGATGTCTTAAGACTTTATATAAAGGTTAAAGATGGTATCATTGTTGATGCAAAGTTCAAAACATTTGGCTGTGGTGCGGCAATTGCGACAAGTAGTATGGCAACAGAGATGATAAAGGGTAAGACTATAGAAGAGGCATTAAAGGTAACAAATGAGACCGTAGCAGAGGCACTTGGAGGACTCCCACCTGTAAAGATGCATTGTTCTGTATTAGCTAAGGAGGGGATAGAAGCAGCGGTTAACAACTATTTTGAGAAAAAGGATAATAAATGAAAATAGCTGTAATGGGAGCTGGGGCTGTAGGTTCATATTTTGGGGGAAGACTGGCTCAAAATGGTGAAGATGTTGTGTTTATTGCAAGGGGGACTCATCTAAATGCATTAAAAGAGAGAGGACTCACAGTAAGTAGTTTTAAAGAGAGTTTTTCCATCAAGGTAAATGCTACTTCAGATCCTAAAGAACTTGGAATATTAGATCTTATATTATTTACGGTAAAATCATATGATACAGAAGAGGCGGCCTCTCTTCTGACTAGTAATGTTGGAGAGAATACAGTAATATTAACTCTACAAAATGGTATCGATAACTTTGAAAAATTAGAGAGAATTCTTGGAAGAGGAAGAATAATATGGGGTGTTACTTACATAGGTTCAAGGATCCTGGAGCCCGGGATTATATATCATACAACTGGTGGATCAATTATAATGGGTGAGATAAATGGAAAAAGGTCTGAAAGGTTGAAAATTATATCTAAACTTTTTGAGAATGCTAGGGTAAAAGTAACTATTTCTGATAATATCAGAAAGGATTCATGGATAAAACTATTGTGGAATGCCTCCTTTAATCCGTTAACAGCATTAACAAGTCTTTATGTTAAGGAGTTTTTAAATATCGAGGGCTCAGAAGAAATAATAGAGGAGATAATGAAAGAGGTAAAGGAAGTTGCAAGGAGTGAGGGAATATATATTGAAGATGAGATTATAAGTAGAACCATAGAAAATACAAAAAAATTTGGAGAAGTTAAAACTTCCATGTTTCAAGATATTGAAAAAGGTAAAAAATTAGAGCTGGATGGTATAAATGGGATAGTTATTAAATTGGGGGAAAAGAATGGGATCCCGACTCCAATTAATAAAACTATCTATTATCTTCTAAAAATAAAATCAAATTACAGGAGGTGTTAATATGGCTTATATGATAACAGAGGATTGTATCTCATGTGGTGCCTGTGAGTCCGAATGTCCTGTTAGTGCTATAAGTGAAGGGGACGAAAGGTTTGTAATAGATCCAGATAAATGTGTAGAATGTACTGGCTATTACGACAAATCAAGATGTGCAGAAGTATGTCCAGTTGACGCATGTATTCCGGACCCAGATCATAAAGAAACAAAAGAGGAGCTATTAGCAAAGAAAGAGAGGATAAAGCCGAATGCATGATGTTATTATAGTTGGTGGTGGCCCTGCAGGTTTGACTGCAGGGCTTTATACATCAAGAGCTAAGTTAGATAGTATTTTAATAGATAAAGGAATTCCTGGAGGACAACTGTTAAACACAGAAAATATTGAGGATTATCCTGGGTTTGAGAGTATAACGGGGATGGAGTTAGCTAAGAGGATGGAAGATCAAGCTAAAAAATTTGGTTTAATAATTGAGAATGATGAGGCTATTCAGATAAGGGTTGAAGGGAAGGAGAAGGTTGTTAAATGTATAAATGGAGAGTATAGAGGTAAGGCTGTTATAGTAGCAACCGGGGGATCACCAAATAAGCTTAATATTCCTGGTGAAAAGGAGTTCGCTGGTAAAGGGGTTTCATATTGTGCCATATGCGATGGGGCGTTCTTTAAAGATGAAGATATTGCAGTTGTTGGTGGTGGAGATGCTGCGGTAGAAGAGGCTTTATTCTTAACAAAATTTGGTAAAAAAGTATACATAATACATAGAAGGGATAGGCTTAGAGCGAGCAAATTTCTTCAAGAAAGGGCATTTTCACATGAAAAAATAGAAGTAATATGGAATTCAGTAGTAAAGGAAGTAAAAGGGAATGGTAGAAAGGTTATCTCTATTATAATTAAGAATGTTCTGGACAATAGGGAGATAGAGCTAAAAGTAGATGGTATATTTATATTCATAGGTTTCACTCCAAATAGTAAAATATTTAAAGATGATATAAAGCTTGATAGTAATGGATATATAATTACAGATGGGAATATGGAAACATCAATAAAGGGAATATTTGCTGCAGGAGATGTTAGGGCTCAGCTTGTTAGACAGATAACAAATTCGGTTGGAGACGGAACAACTGCAGCTGTAGCTGCTGAAAAATATGTAGAGAGGGAGTTTGGTAAATGAATTATAGATTTTTGATAGGTAATGAATGGAGAGACTCGAATAATAGATTTGAGGTTATAAATCCTTATAATAGTGAAACAGTTGGAACTGTGTGTATGGGAGATAAGAAGGATTTTGAAGAGGCTGTAATAAAAGGGCTAAAAGGATTTGATGTTATAAAAAGACTCTCTTCATTTGAAAGAGCTGAGATACTGAATAGAGTATGGAATGGGATAAATAAAAGGAAAGAAGAGATTGCTAAAATGATAACTTTAGAATCAGGTAAGCCAATAAAGGATTCGAGAATAGAGGTAGAAAGATCAATAAATACCTTTAAGATAGCTGAAGAGGAGGCTAAGAGACTCTACGGAGAATTTATACCACTTGATATAACTACTATGTCAAAAGGAAGGATAGGTATAACAAAGAGATTCCCAATAGGTCTTATACTCGGTATAACCCCTTTTAACTTTCCAATAAATCTTGTGGCTCATAAGATTGCACCTGCAATAGCTTCTGGTAATAGTATAATTATAAAACCTTCTCCATTGACTCCGATTACATCTATTATGTTAGGTGAAATAATTTCGGATTCTGGGATACCAGATGGTGTTTTGAGTATAATACCCACAGAAAACTCGGTAGTTGAAGAGATAATCCCTGATAACAGGATAAAGAAGATAACCTTTACTGGGAGCTTCCGAGTAGGCTGGAATATTAAGAAAAAGGCCTATAATAAGAGAGTTACTCTTGAATTAGGAGGTAATGCTGCTGTAATAATAGATTCCGATAAAAATATAGAATATGCAGTTGAAAGGTGTATAAGAGGGAGTTTTTCCTATGCTGGACAGGTATGTATCTCTGTTCAGAGAATATTTATCAAGGATAATATATATGATAGGTTTATGGAGTTGTTTATAGATGGGATTAAAAGATTGAAGATTGGGGATCCAAGCAATGAAGATACAGATATTGGACCCATGATTTCCTTAAAAGAGGCAGAAAGGGTTGAGGAATGGATTGGTGAAGCTGTTAAAGAAGGTGCAAAGATTATTATAGGAGGGAGCAGAAGCGGCTCCATATTTTATCCTACTTTACTTACAGATGTTAGTCCAACAATGAAGGTATATTCTCAGGAAATATTTGCTCCTGTGGTATGTTTAATCTCTTATAATAAATTTGAAGATGCAATAAGAGAGGTCAATAACTCTGTTTATGGGCTTCAGGCTGGAATATTTACAAGAGATATTTATAAGATATTAAAGGCTTATGAAGAGATTGATGTTGGTGGTATCATAATAAATGATGTGCCTACATTTAGAGTGGATAACATGCCCTATGGTGGTGTAAAGAAGTCTGGTTTTGGAAGGGAAGGTATAAGATATGCAATTGAAGAAATGACAGGTATAAAAGTTATGGTTATCAATCAGTTGTAACTATAGGTTTTAATTTCTCCTCTGAATGAATTTTTTTAACTTCGGCTTTAGCTTTAGATAGAGTATCATATTCACCAACCATCACTCTATAAAATATTTTCCCTCTTAACCTATTCCTAACAATATAAGTATTATATCCTTTCTCTATTAATCTACCTTTTAATCTTAATGCTCTTTTTTTATTTCTAAAGGATGCTACTTGCAATATATAAGAATTTATATCTTCTGTTTCTAAATTTGGAGGTAAAGGTTCTTCTGTTCCATCAGAATATATCTTAGATCCGTATTCTAATATTTTTCTTGCATCACCCCATATATCTTCAGAGCCTAATAAAGAGATGATAAAAGAAACTTTACCTTTTTTTACCTCTCCCACAAAGCAGTGTCTTGCACTCCTTGTATAACCTGTTTTTCCTCCTCTTGCCCCCTTATAAATCCATAATAGCTTATTATGATTTCTTATAAATCTCACCTTTCTCTTTCTTATTCTTACTTTAGCTACCTTTGTATGAACGATATTTTTAAATAGAGTATTTTTCATGGCATATCTGAATATTATTGCAAGATCATAGGCTGTTGAATAGTGATTATATGCTGAGAGGCCATGAGGATTTACAAAATGTGTATTGAAAGCCCCTATTTCTCGTGCCTTTTTATTCATCATATCTGCAAATTTACCGACAGATCCTGCAACTCCCTCCGCAAGGACAATAGCAGCATCATTTGCTGATTTTAATAATAGAGAGTAAAGAAGATCTCTTACTCTTATAAATTGTCCTTTTCTTAGATATAGTTTTGAAGGTGGAGTAGAAATAGCTCTGCTACTAACCCTTAATTTAGAATTAAGGCTCTTATGTTCAATAACTAATATAGCTGTCATAATCTTGGTTGTACTGGCGGGAGGTAACTTCATGAAAGGATTTTTAGAATATATTACTTCACCATTTTCAGAGTTCATTATTATAGCTGATTTTGCAGTAATATTAATATCAGCATATATATTACTTGCAGAAATAAAGATTAAAAAAATAATAAATTTTTTCATTTTTATCTGTTTTATCAAAAAATCAAATTCAATATAATATAATTATATTGAATTTGTCAAGACTTTAAGCTTGAAAAGGTATATTTATATATTTTCATTTCCTCAAAATTTTTTCTTGACAAATACACATTTATCCCATAAAGTGGTATAAAGTGGTAGAAAAGGGTAGAGAAGAGGTATGTTTAGAGGACGGGTAGAGACAACAATAGATTCTAAAGGCAGAGTAGTATTCCCTGTGAAATTCAGAGAAGTCTTGATGAACAGGTATGATGACAGACTTATAATTACAAATTTTGATAAATGTTTGATTGTGGTTCCATATCAAGAATGGATTGGTATTGAAGAAAGAATGAACTCATTACCAATGTTAAAAAAAGAGGTAAATGCATTGATAAGGTATTTTATATCAGGGGCTGAGGAATGTTCCATTGATAAACAGGGTAGAATATTAATCCCCCAACAGCTCAGAGAATATGCGAAGCTTGAGAAAAAAATAGTTTTAGCCGGGGTATTAAATAGGGTGGAGATATGGGATAAAGAAAGGTGGGTAGAGGTTATAAAGAAATCCGAAGAGGATTTTGATAATATTAGTGAGGTTATTTCACAATTGGGACTATAAATGCATATACCTGTTATGGTAAATGAGGTTATTAAGTACCTTGTTTATGAGGGAGGTAAGGTATATGTTGATGGGACATTAGGAGGGGGAGGACATTCTATAGAGATACTAAAAGCATCCTCTCCCTATGGAATATTAATAGGGATAGATATGGATAAAGAGGCTCTAAATATCTCAAGAGAGAGGCTTAAGGAATATAGAAATAATGTTTATCTGTTTAATGATAATTTTTTAAATATACCCGATATATTAAATAATCTTAATATAAAGTTTGCTGATGGTATCCTTCTGGATTTAGGGGTGTCCTCATTTCAGCTTATGAATAGTGAGAGAGGCTTTAGTTTTAGATATGAGTCATTTCTGGATATGAGAATGAATAGAGATATGGATAAAAGTGCAGTCAATATAATAAATGAATATCCAAAGGAAGAGATTGAAAAGATCTTAAAGGAATATGGAGAAGAAAGATGGGCAAATAAAATAGCTGATTTAATAGTTAAGAGGAGGGTAAAAACTTCCATAAAAACTACAAAGGAATTAGAGGAGATAGTTATATCTGCTATACCACCTAAATTCAGAAGTAGAAGGATAAATCCTGCTACAAGAACATTTCAGGCAATTAGGATCGCAGTAAATGATGAATTGAAAAATTTAGAAAATAGTATACCCAAGCTCATTAATATATTAAATAAAAGAGGTAGATTTGTGGTAATAACCTTTCATTCTTTAGAGGATAGGATTGTAAAGAGGAAATTTAAAGATTTTGAAAAGAAGGGTAAGATAAGAACTTTGACAAAAAAAGTGCAAAGACCTTCCAAGGAGGAGATTAATTTAAATCCAAGAGCAAGGAGTGCTAAATTAAGAGCAGTAGAGAGAATATGAGAAAGTTTGTATTTATTGTAATAGCATTTATCGTAATAGTCATAATAGATATATGGTTAAACCTCAAAATAATAGATGTAAGATATGATATATCAAATGCTCTCGAAAAAGAGAGAAAGTTGACCCAGATTAATGGGAACCTGAGGATCAAGTTACAAAAATTAAAGTCTCCTGAAAGAATGGAGAAAATAGGGATAAAAGAATTTGGTCTAAGAAAACCTAAAAAAGAAGAGGTTGTTATAATAAGGTGAAGGATTATAAGAATTATAGTAATAGCAACAAAGGGAAAAATAGAAGGCTTACAATTCGTATATATATAGTGCTATCTATATTTATATTATCATTCTTTATTATAATCTTAAAAGATTATCAGATACAGATATTGAAAGGGAAAGAGTATAAGAGACTGGCAGAAAGGCAATATAAGAGCAATAAGACTCTTCCTCCCAAAAGGGGGATAATATATGACAGATATATGAGAGAGTTGGCAGTAAGTGTTGAGGTAAATTCTCTATATGCTCAACCAATGAAGATTAAAGACCCATTATATGTTGCTAATGCATTATATCCTCTTATAAATATTGATAAGAAGGAGATTATAAAAAAATTAAATTCTGATAAACCTTTTGTTTGGATAAAAAGGCAGCTTGGGATAGAAGAGTCAAAGAGGTTGGAAAATCTGAATATTGAGGGGATAGGATTTGTAAAGGAGAGTAGAAGGTTTTACCCAAATGGAGAATTGGCAAGTCATGTATTAGGTTTTGTTGGTATTGATTCAAGAGGATTAGAGGGGTTGGAATATAAGTATAATAATTATCTATCAGGGAGGATAAAATTCATTATGGGAAGAGATGCACTGGGAAGGAGGTTATTTCTCCACGAAGATAGGAGGGGTGGGTATAGCCTTGTATTGACTCTGGATAAGATAATTCAATATATTGCTGAAAGAGAGCTTATAAAGGGAATTAAAGAAAATAGAGCAAAAGGTGGGGTTGTGGTAGTGGTAAATCCGATGAATGGAGAAATTTTAGCAATGGCAGATTATCCCCAATATAATCCAAATAGTTTTTCAAAATATGATCCATACTTTTGGCGAAATGATTGTATAGAATATATATTTGAACCTGGGAGCACATTCAAGGTATTTTTAGTTGCAGCTGCTATAGAAGAAAGAGCGGTAAAGAATAAAGAACTTATATTCTGTGGTAATGGTGTAATAAAGGTTGGGAATAGGAGGATACATGATATTCATCCCTATAAGTGGTTATCTGTTGAGGATATTATTAAATATTCCTCTAATATAGGTGCCGGGGAAATAGGAGAAAAATTGGGTAGAGAAAGATTCTATAAATATATTAAAAAATTTGGATTCGGAGAAAAGACAGGTATTGGCCTTCCTGGAGAAGAAAAGGGTATATTAAGGGATTATAAAGGGTGGTCCGATTTTGACCTCAGAGTAATCTCTTTTGGTCAAGGTATATCTGTTACACCTATTCAACTTGTAGCCGGTTTTTCTGCTATTGCAAATGGAGGCAATCTTGTCAAACCGCTTATTGTTAAGAGAATTATAAATGATAGAGGGGATATAATAAAAGAATTTAAACCAAGGATCATAAGAAGGGTTATATCTAAAAGGACTGCATATATAGTTAAAAAGATGTTGAAAAAGGTTATTGAAAAGGGAGGAACCGGAGAAAGAGCATATATAAAAGGTTATGGAGTAGGAGGTAAAACCGGGACAGCTCAGAAGGTTAGTAGATACGGATATCTAAAGCACAGATATATTTCATCATTTGTTGGATTTCTTCCATTATCTAATCCAAAATTTGCAATAATTGTAGTTATAGATGAACCTCAAAAATCTATCTATGGAGGTACTGTAGCGGCGCCAGTATTTAAAAGAATAGCTATGGATATAATCCATTATTATAAGATTGAACCCAAATGGGAGGATAATAAAAAAAGGATTATAAATATTTCAGATAACGAGAAGCTTGATGTAGAAGATAACAAAAGATTTATGCCAAATTTCTATAATATGTCTATAAGGAAGGTTCTTAAGAAAATGAAAGGATATCCTGTTGAGATTATAGGAAGTGGTATAGCGGTCAATCAATATCCAGAGCCAGATACTCCAATAAATGGAGATAGAAAATATATAATAATGTTTAAACCCCCGATTGAATATGAATCTATCAGAGCTTATAAAAAAACTGGATAAGCGGGAGATTATAGGGGATATAGATGTTAACATAGATAATATATCCTATGATTCAAGAAATATATCTCCTAATTCACTCTTCTTTGCTATAAGGGGTTTAAATCATGATGGTCATAAGTTTATAAATGAGGCTATTAATAAAGGAGCTATTGGTGTAATATCTGAAAGGAAAATAGAGAATATTAAGGAAAGTGTAGTATTTATTCTCGTTGATAATTCCAGGAAAGCATTGGGGGCTGTGTCAGCTATATTTTATGGTGATCCATCTTCAAAGCTCAGTATTATAGGAATTACAGGAACTAATGGCAAAACGACTATTTCTTATCTGATAGAATCTATATTAAATGAAGCAGGGTTAAATACAGGGATAATCGGGACAATAAATTATAGATTCAGAGATAGGATATACCTATCTGTTAATACAACCCCGGAGTCTCTTGAACTTCAGAGAATATTAAAGGAGATGCTGGATTCGGGAATATCCCATGTAATTATGGAGGTTTCATCTCATGCTATTCATCAGGGTAGAGTTGACACCTGTAATTTTGATGTTGCAGTATTCACAAACATAACCCGAGACCACTTAGATTATCATGGGGATATGGAAAGCTATTTTTGGGCTAAAAAAAGGCTATTTAACAATATTTTAATCGAATCGAATAAAAGGGATAAATATGCTGTCATAAATATTGATGATAGATTTGGTAGGGAGATAATAGATGACTTTCAAGGTAGATATATTACATATGGCAAGAGTGATGAAGCTATTATAAAACCTGAAAATATAAATCTTAGTCTGAGTGGGATAGATGGAAAGGTTTATACTCCAAAGGGATATATTCATATCAGTTCTTCTCTTATAGGAGAACATAACCTCTATAATATATTAGCAGCAATAGGAGTATCAATATCCTTGAATATATCTATAGAATATATAGTATCCGGTATTAATAATTTGAGATATATTCCGGGTAGAATGGAAAGAATTGAAAATAAAAAGGGATATAATATATTTGTAGATTATGCTCATACTCCAGATGCCTTAGAAAAGATATTGTCTATACTTAAACATTTAACAAAGGGCAGACTTATAACTGTTTTTGGATGTGGAGGGGATAGAGATAAAAGTAAAAGGCCATTGATGGGTTCTATAGCGTCTAAATATAGTGATATTTCTATTGTAACATCTGATAATCCAAGAAGTGAAGATCCTGAAGATATTATCTCTCAGATTGAGATGGGAATTAACATTAAAAGATGTAATGAAGAAAGATTGTTAAGTAGAGGTATAGAAAAGGGATATATAAGTATAGTTGATAGAAGAAAGGCTATTGAGAAGGCAATAATGGCTGCAAATCCAGATGATACCGTAATTATAGCTGGTAAAGGACATGAAGATTATCAAATAATAAGGAATAGAAAGGTCCATTTTGATGATAGGGAGGAAGTAAGAAGAATACTAAATGAGATTTAGCGTTAAAGATATAATTGAGGCTACGGGTGGGAAGTTGATATCAGGGGAGGACGATATATACTTTTCTGATATTTCAATAGATTCTAGAACTATAAAGAATGGTGAGTTGTTTATAGCTTTAAAGGGAAAAAACTTCGATGGGCATGATTTTATAGATGATGCCTTTAATAAAGGAGCTATTGGTGCATTGATCAATAAAGGTTCATATAGATATAGAATTAAAGATAAGGTAATAATAACCATTCCGGATACATTAAAGGGGCTTGGTGCTATTGGTAGATACATAAGGAACGGATTATCCATACCGGTTATAGGGATAACCGGTAGCAACGGGAAGACAACAACAAAGGAAATAGTGGCAAAGATATTGGAATCTTCTTATAAGGTTTTAAAGAATCCTGGTAATCTGAATAATCTAATAGGTTTACCCCTTACGCTGTTCAGATATACCGATGAAGATATAATTATTGTAGAGTTGGGAATAAATCAACCTGATGAGATGAGGAGATTAATAGATATATCTCTTCCAACGATTGCCCTTATAACAAATATAAATATAGCACATCTTGAAAATCTTAAGAATATAGATAATGTAGCTTATGAGAAAGGAAAAATTTTCAGGTCTTTAAAGGATAATGATATAGCTGTGGTTAATATTGATGATCCATTAATATCAAGAATAGCTGAGGATATTATATGTAATAAGGTTACATATGGAATAGAAAGTAAAGGGGATATTAATCTTATAGATATATTAAAGTATGATCTTTCTGGTATGAAAATAAAGGTATCCATTTTGGGCAAGGAGGAAGTTATAGAATTTTCTTTATATGGGAAACATAATATATATAATGTGCTTGCATCCATAGCTATATCAAAGTCTTTGGGTATAGAGACCGAAGTTATTAAAGAAAGAGTTAAGGATCTTAAGGGATATCCAATGAGGATGCAGATATTAAAATTGTCCAAGGATATATATGTAATAAATGATGCATATAATGCAAATCCAAAGTCAATGGAGTACGCATTAAAAAGCCTCTTTGAACTTAAAAGGGGGGGTAGATGTATAGCTGTTTTGGGAGATATGCTTGAACTTGGAGATTTTTCAGAGAATGCACATAGAAAAATAGGAACAATGGTTTCAAGTTTAGACTATCTATTTTTGATGGGCGACTATTCCCATGTAATTGCTGACTCTGCATGTTCAAATGGGATGGCTAAGGATAGGATATTTATAATGGATAACCATAGGGATATAGCTTATAAACTTTTAGATATATTAAATACAGGAGATTTTATATTGATAAAGGGGTCTCGAGCTTTATCTATGGATAAGGTTGTAGATATATTAATAGAAACATTTGGAGTAAATAACTGACATGTTATACCATATATTGTATCCTTTATATAAGATATATTTCCCATTTAATGTATTCAGATACATTACCTTCAGGACTATCTATGCAATATTAACAGCTCTAATAATACTGATGGTTATGGGACCATGGTTTATAAGAAAATTGAAGGAGAAAAATGTCGGTCAATTCATAAGTAAGAATGGACCGGCAAATCATATAAAGAAAGAAGGTACTCCTACAATGGGTGGGGCTCTTATAATATTTGCTGTAGCAGTTTCCACCTTTTTATGGGCTGATCTAAGAAAATCTGCTATATGGATTATAATGTTTGCAACTATATCTTTTGGGATAATAGGGTTTGTGGATGATTATAAAAAGCTTATAAAGGGAAATTCAATCGGTCTTAAGGGTAGGTATAAAATATCATTTCAGCTTATTGTAGCAACTATAATAGCTCTTGTATTATATATCCTTCCAAATTTTAATACATACTTAAGTATTCCTTTCCTGAAGGGTATCAATCCAAATTTAGGGTTAATTGATATAGGAGTTTTATATATCCCTTTTGTAGTTCTGGTAATAGTAGGAGCATCCAACGCGGTTAATCTAACAGATGGTCTTGATGGATTAGCTATTGGTCCGGTTATTATAGCCTCAGCTACATATCTTATATTTGCATATGTTACAGGGCATAAAAAGATAGCGGAATATCTACAGATAGCGTATGTATCAGGGGCAGGTGAACTTGCAATATTCTGTGGGGCTATGATTGGGGCAAGCATAGGCTTTTTATGGTATAATGCCTATCCTGCCCAGATATTTATGGGGGATGTTGGTTCCCTTGCATTAGGAGGGGCATTGGGAACTGTAGCTGTAATTACAAAGAAGGAAATGTTACTTCTTCTGGTTGGAGGAGTATTTGTTATTGAGACCCTTTCAGTTATATTTCAAGTTGTTTCTTATAAGCTCAGGGGGAAAAGGATATTTAGAATGGCTCCACTTCATCATCATTTTGAGCTTAAGGGATGGCCTGAACCTAAGATAATAGTTAGATTCTGGATCATATCTATAATTTTATCCTTAATAGCCATAAGTACATTAAAATTGAGGTAATATGATTGATCTTGAAAATAGAAGAGTTTTGGTTGTTGGATTGGCAAAGACCGGATTATCTACCGCAATATTCTTAAAAGAGAGGAGAGCTATTGTAAAGGTGTCTGAAATAAGATTGGACTCAGAGATTAAGGAAATGACTAAGAAGTGCGTTGAACTTGGTATAGAGGTTGAAGCAGGAGAACATAATATAGATAGTTTTCTGAAATCGGATTTAATAGTTTTGAGCCCTGGAGTTCCCTTATATATAGAACCTGTTAAAAAGGCTATAGATAAAGGAATTATGGTTATAAGTGAGATAGAATTAGCATATTCTTTTATAAAATCACCGATTATTGCTATTACAGGGACGAATGGTAAGACTACAACTACCACGATAATAGGTGAGATATTAAAAAAGTCATTTAATGATGTATATGTAGGTGGAAATATAGGAAATCCTCTAATTGGGGGGCTCAATGGAGATTGGAAATATGTAGTAGTTGAAGTTAGTAGTTTTCAGCTTGAAGGAATAAGATATTTTAAGCCATATATAGCTATTTTGTTAAATATAAGCAATGATCACCTGGATAGATACAGATCGATAGAGGAATATAGGGAGGCGAAGTTCAGGATATTTATGAATCAAAACCATAATGATTTCGCTATATTGAGAGATGATTTAAGGGATTATTCAAAGAATATAATGGCAAATAAAATATACTTTAGCATAAACGATGTGAAAAATAATATATATTCCGAGTTTTCATTAAAGAATATTAAACTTAAGGGTCCACATAATATAGAGAATGTAATGGCAGCAATCATTGTAGCAAAGATATTAAAATGTCCGGATGATTATGTGTATGAAGTATTAAGTGGATTTAATGGATTACCACATAGGCTTGAATTCGTAGGGATGTTTAATGGTATAAGCTTTTATAATGATTCGAAGGGAACAAATGTGGATTCAGTATACAAAGCTCTTCAGAGTTTTAGAGGCCCAATAATACTTATTGCTGGTGGGAGGGATAAGGGAGGAGATTTTGGGTTATTAACTAATTTAATAAAGGAAAGAGTAAAGAAGATAATATTAATTGGTGAGGCCAAGGAAAAGATATATAGGAGTATTAATGGTATAAAAGAAACATTTCTTTTAGAGAATTTGAAAGATGCGGTAAGACTGGCATACAGAATGGGTAATAAAGGGGATGTTATACTTCTATCCCCGGGTTGTTCAAGCTTTGATATGTTTAAAAATTATGAAGAGAGAGGTAATAGATTTAAGGAGGCTGTATATAAAATAATAAATGGAAAATAGGAGAAGAGAAGTTCTGATTATTACTATATCTATTTTGATTTTAATAGGTATTATTATGCTTTATAGTTCAAGCTTTATAATAGCTGAGAAGAGATATATGGATGGATATTACTTCCTAAAGAATCATATTATTCATTTATTATTTGGCATACCTATATTATTCTTTGTCAGTAAGATAGATTATGCCATATATAAAAAGCTTGTATATCCAATTCTCATTCTAACCATGATTTTACTAATAGCTGTATTGATTAGAGATATAGAGATAAGAGGGGTTACCAGATGGATTAAAGTAGGTCCTTTTCCATTTCAACCATCTGAACTCGCAAAATTATCTATAGTGATCTTTCTGGCTCACTCATTAAGTAAAAGAAAGGACAATATAAAAGACTTTAAATTTGGCTTTCTACCCAATATAATAGTCCCGGGAATAATTATAGCCTTAATAATAAAGGAACCAGACTTTGGTACCGGATTATTTGTTATCTCAATAACATATATTCTATTATTTATTGGTGGAGTAAAAATCCTTCATATAATTCTATCTTTTATTGGATTGATTCCTGTTATTTATTACCTTACATTTAATGTTAATTACAGGATGAATAGGATATTATCTTTTATTAATCCATGGACAGATGCAAGAAATACTGGGTTTCAGCTTACTCAATCTTTATTGGGATTTGGATCAGGTGGGTTCTTTGGAAGAGGTATTGGATGTGGAAGAGAAAAACTATTTTATCTGCCAGACCCTCATACAGATTTTATTCTTTCAGTTATAGGAGAAGAACTTGGATTTATAGGAGTTTTAATAGTTATACTACTTTTCCTCATCATTATTATTATAGGATTCAGAATAGCACTGAAGTCTTCTGACCTATTTGGAAGTTATTTAGCTATTGGAATTACTGTAATGATAGGACTTCAAGGATTAATAAATATGGGAGTTGCCTTAGGAATTTTGCCAACAAAGGGGATACCACTCCCATTTATAAGTTATGGAGGTAGTTCCTTTACTATAAATATGGTAGCTATAGGAATGTTGCTGAATATATCATCAAAGACGCTATGAAGGTTATTATCGCTGGAGGAGGAACGGGGGGGCATCTATTTCCAGGTATGGCCATAGCCCAGGAATTTTTAGAAAGGGATAGGGACAATAAGGTGCTATTTATAGGGACAAGAAGAGGTATTGAGAATAGAATACTGAGAAAAGAGGGATATGAACTTAGATTTATTGATATAGAGGGTTTAAGGAGAAGAGGGATGTTAAGAGGTGTTAATGTATTAATGAAGACGCCAAAGAGTATGTATCAGTCATATAAGATTCTTAATGATTTTAATCCGGATATTGTATTGGGTGTTGGTGGATACGCAGCAGGTCCAGTACTATTTATGGCATATATAATGGGTTTTAATACAGCTATTCATGAGCAAAATTCTATACCAGGTTTTACAAATAGAATATTGGGAAGATTTGTAAGGATGATATTTATTTCCTTCCCTGAAACATATACATGGTTTCCATCAGGAAAAACCTTTTTAACAGGGAATCCTGTAAGAAAAGAATTAGTTATGAATGGATTAAATAACTATAAAAAGGATAAATTTACCCTGCTTATATTGGGTGGCAGTCAAGGATCACATGAAGTAAATATATCAGTTTTGGATTCTATGGATTATTTATCAGAATTTATAGACTCTATTAGGATAATTCATCAATCAGGAGATAGGGATTATGAGTTTCTTTTGAATGGTTACAGGAGAAGGGGAATAGATGCTACTGTAATTCCATTTATAGATTATATGAAAGAAGTATATATAAAAGCAGATCTTGTTATATCAAGAGCTGGAGCTACGACTCTATCTGAAATAGCAATATTTGGGAAGCCATCCATACTTATCCCCTTTCCTCATGCAGCCAATAATCATCAATTTAAAAATGCAAAAATCCTTGAGAATAAAAGGGCAGCAAGGGTTATTGAAAATCCCAATGGCAAAAAATTGGCAGAGAATATTATAGAACTATATAAAGATTCTAATCTCTTAGAGAATATGAGAATTAACGCAAAAAAGATAGCAAAGCCAGATGCAGCGAAGAAAATAGTAGACCTATGTATAGGAAAATAAAACATATACATTTTGTTGGTATAGGTGGTATAGGGATGAGTGGTATAGCAGAGGTATTATTAAATTTAGGATATAGAGTAAGTGGCTCGGATATAAGAGACTCTGAGATAACAAGAAGACTGAAAAATCTTGGCGCAAACATCTATTATGGTCATAGAAGAGAGAATGTTAGGGCCGTGGATGTTATGGTATTTTCATCAGCTATTAAGATGGATAATCCAGAAATATTAGAAGCTAAGGATAAGTCTATCCCTGTTATACCGAGAGCTGAGATGTTAGCTGAACTTATGAGACTTAAATATGGAATTGCTATTGCGGGGTCACATGGTAAGACAACTACAACATCTATGATAGCCACTATATTAGGGCATTGCGGTATTGATCCAACAGTAATAATAGGGGGTAGATTAAATAGTATAGGAAGCAGTGCAAGGCTTGGTCAGGGTGAGTTTCTTGTTGCAGAGACTGATGAGAGCGATGGCTCATTTCTTTTTCTTTCTCCTACAATAGCTGTTATTACAAATATAGATTCCGAACATTTGGATTATTATGGAGATATAGAATCACTGAAGGAAACATTTTTGAATTTTGCTAATAAGGTTCCATTTTATGGTCTTGCTGTATTATGTCGGGATCACGATAATATTCAGGCTTTAATACCAAGATTGAAGAAGAGGTATACGACATATGGTCTCACAGCTCAGGCAGATTTTCAAGGGAGGAATATAGAATATAAAGGATTTTCTATAAGTTATGATGCCTATTATTTGGGAAATAAGCTTGGAAGAATTGAGATTCAGATGCCGGGTATACATAATGTATATAATTCCCTGGCAGCTATTGCGGTAGCTATTGAGCTTGATCTTAATTTTGAGGATATTAGGAAAGCTCTTAGGGATTTTAGTGGAATCCAGAGGAGATTCCAGATAAAAGGGGATATAAATGGTATTACTATAGTAGATGATTATGGCCATCATCCAGTTGAGATAGCAGCGACCCTAAATGCTGCCAGTTATTCATCAAATAAGAGAATAATTGTAGTATTTCAGCCTCACAGATATACAAGAACAAAACTTCTATTTAATGATTTTATAAAGGCATTCAACCACTCAGATGTCTTGATAATAACAGATATATATCCTGCATCTGAGGAAAGGATAAAAGGGGTAAATTCGTATAATCTATATATGGAGATAAAGAGGCATGGACATAAAGATGTTAGATATATTGGAAATAAGGAGGAGATAGTAGAACATCTTATAAATGTGGTCAAGAGTGGAGATATGGTTGTAACCCTTGGAGCTGGTGATATATACAGTGTTGGTGATCAATTAATAAAGAGATTAAGGAATGGTTGATTTAAGTAAGTTAAGAATTAAAGGAAGACTATTTAAAAATATACCTCTTAGAGAGTTTACATCATTTAGAATAGGGGGGCCTGCAGATAATGCAATAATACCCAAGGA
>CAZCTP010000041.1:0-22752 GCA_964501575.1 uncultured Thermodesulfobacteriota bacterium | reverse complement strand
AGAAGCCCAAAAATCTCTATTTCGGAATTTGGGCTACTGCACAATTTAGAGCACAGTAGATTATAATTCTTTGATTTATTAGGTATTTTTTTTATAGGAAATCGATGTATAAAGATGGGGCTTTTTTTTATTATAGTAGCAGGGAATAAGGGTGATGATTATTCTGTATAATGAGGTATATAAAGGCTTTTTCTATTTGCTTTTCTTTTTCTTACATACAGCCTTTTGTATAGCTTCTGCAGGGGTAGAGGGTGGAATAAAATTCCATTTAGAGGGATTTGAGCCCGAATATAATACGTCTCCATCTTTACTACGGTAAATTGTTTCTAATATCCTAAACATGCTTTCTGAGCAATTTATTTCAAGAAGGTCTTCTCTATAACCGTAAGCATTATAATCCTTCCCCATTTCTTTTAAAAACCTTTGTGTTTCAAGAAAAGGCTTGCTTCCTTCCTTGGGTATACCCATCATCCATACCCTGACAATATCGCCAGGTAGATGGGATATGGTTTTGGTATCTATATACCAATATAATCCTTCTGATGATAATTCAATAAGCTCCCATCTTTCATCTATAGGCATACCATTTGGACCGTATGTTCTTATATTAATAACCTTACCATTTTTGAAGTTAGCTTCCGACCACAACTTCCCATTTTTATAGTAAACTTTAGTGATACCATTCAGCTTACCGTCTTTGTAATTCCACTCGTTCTTTAGCTTCCCATTTTTATAGTATTCTTTACTTATGCCATTCCGCTTACCATCTTTGTAATTCCATTCTACCCATAGTTTCCCATTTTCATAGTAAATTTTACATATCGCATTCATCAGCTTACCATCTTTGTAATTCCATTCTATCCATAGTTTCCCATTTTCATGGTAAGTTTTACATATCCCATCCAGCTTACCGTCTTTGTAATTGTCTTCCCTCCGTAGCTTCCCATTTTTATGGTATTCTTTACTTATGCCATTCCGTTTACCATCTTTGTAATTCCACTCGTTCTTTAGCTTCCCATTTTCATGGTAAGTTTTACATATCCCATCCAGCTTACCGTCTTTGTAATTGTCTTCCCTCCGTAGCTTCCCATTTTTATGGTATTCTTTAACTATGCCATCAGGAATTTTACCGATTCTTTTTATAATATTGCCATCTTTATCAAGTATCTCTCTTGCAATCTCCTTCCCATTGCTATAATAAACTGCTACCAGTTTCCCATCAGGGGCTTTTATGGTCTTTCTTACTACTTCAGCGAAGAGAATGGCTGGTATTAATAGTATTAACAGGGAAAATATTATCTTCTTCATTTTATCTCCCTAAGATTGGTTATTAAAATCACTTTTCTGTTTCTTCTCCTGCCTGTGCTCTGGCAGACAGCTCTACCTGTTTTATCATTTCTTCAGCTTTTTTGTAAACACGGCTAATCTGCCTCTGGAATCCCCTGAGGTTCTTATTATAAGAAACATTACCTTTTTGATCTGGATGGAGTTTTCTTGCTATTTCAGAAAAAATTAAAAAATTCTCATAGTCTTTTAGATATTCACGGCTTCTTACCAGAGCTTGAACTCTATCCCATCCAACCAATTCTTTTCTCATTCTCTACACCTCCTAATTGATTCTTCCTTAGCTATTCAGGAAGGATATCAGGGGTTTCTATTTTTTAAAATATTTTATCATATAGGGAATATTATTATCAAGTTTTCTTAGGAAACTGTGCAGTTTTTGTGCAGTTAATAAGAGAAAATAAGGGATAATATAAACAAAAACAGTATCCTTTAAATCCCAATTTTTCAAATAAAAACAAACATTTACTAATAAGGTATAAAACAAATGATAAGCAAAGATATAACTGGCAGTCTTGAGGTCAGGGGTTCGATCCCCCTCAGCTCCACCAAATTATTTTTTGTATTATGTCTGTAAAGAAATAGGAAAAAAATTATTTTTTTATCTTTTTATTATATAGATTAGTCAATTCAGTTCGATTTACTATCGACTCAAAGGGAATTCCTTCTTTTTCTATATTTTCCTTGCCCCCCTCTTCCCTATCAACAAGAGCAATAGCCTTTATAACAACTAAATTAGATTCCCTTGCTCTCCTGATAGCATCTATTGTACATCCACCTGTAGTAACCACATCATCTACTATAACAACTCTATCTCCATCATTTATATTACCCTCTATCCATTTTTTTAGTCCATGTCTTTTTGGTTCCTTTCTGATAATAAAGGGTGATATAATAGTAGATTTTCCATTTTCAACCCTTCTTCTATAGCTTACCATTGCTACAGCAAAAGCAATTGGATCAGCTCCCAGGGTTAGTCCACCAATACCATTTATATTTAGAGGGGAAACTATTTCATAAATTATATTACCTATAATATGCATGCCCTCAGGGTCTAATGTTATCCGCTTGCAATCTATATAATAGTTGCTTAATCTGCCGGATGAAAGTTTAAATATAGGCTCATCCGCATAATTAAAAGATTTTTCAACAATTAATTTTTTTAATAATTTATAGTCCATTTTTTCTACCTATACTACAATAAACAGGAATATTTTTACACATAAATTATCAAAATGTCAAAGGCTAATGTACTCCTCAGCAATCCTCAGTGAATTCTTTATAATTTGGGCTCAGGATATTCTACGTTTAACATTGAACCTCTAAACATTGGACATTAACCCGTTTCTTCCGTGCTTCCTAGCTTTTACACTAATCTGGTCTATCTGGTTGATTTCGTCTATCTGGTTTATTTGGTTCGTCTGGTTAATCTGGTTTGTTTCGTCTATCTTGTCTGCCTTCTGCCTGTCTGTTGTCTGTCCTCTGCCTTCTGTCCTCCGTCTTCCGAGCATCCGCGCTTCCTGACTTCCGCGCTATTCAGCTTCAAACTTTTAAGTAAAAAATATTTATGTAAATCTTTACCGAAAACTGCTGATAATTCTTCCTTTTGGATTTGACTTTATATCTGACATTGGTTATATTATTATTCTAAAAAGGGAGGTTTTCCATCTTAAACTCATTACTAATAGGTAAGAGTAGTATAATATATATAGTATTACACGCAGGATTGGTTGTAAAATCTGTCCTTTTAATTCTATTAATACTTTCATTATATTCCTGGACAATAATATTTTATAAATATAGACTTATGAGAAAAGGGGAAGCAGAAACCAGATTATTTTTAAATATTTTTAGAAGCTTAAACAAATTAGATCATATATATAAAAGGACCGAAAATTTCACTTATACCCCCATTGTGTATATATTTAGGGTTGGATATGAAGAAATTAAAAAGATAAGAGAAGGTTATAAGAAGAAGCAAGTATTTTCGAAAGAGGTTGAAAAAGATTGTATAGAAAGGAGCCTTAAAGGAGCTATATCCTATGAAATTGCAAAATTTGAGAAAAATCTTCCTTTCCTGGCAACAACAGGGAGTACTGCACCTTTTATAGGACTTTTTGGAACAGTTATAGGAATTATGAATTCCTTTATGGGTATTGGAAGGATTAGGTCCGCAAGCTTAGCAGTGGTTGCTCCTGGTATTGCAGAGGCACTTATTGCAACTGCATTTGGTCTTTTTGCTGCAATCCCTGCAGTTATTGCATATAACTATTTTATTAATAAATTAAAAATTTTTAATACAGAAATGGAGGGATTCTCTTTAGAATTTTTGAATCTCATAGAAAGGTTTATGGAATATGAATATAGGAAAGAATGATAATAATTTTCTATCAGAGATAAATGTGACACCCTTTGTAGATGTTATGCTTGTTTTATTAGTCATATTTATGATAACGGCTCCGATGATGGTACAAGGTATAGACGTTAATCTTCCAAAGGTTTCTGGAAATAATATAAATATGGATAAAAATCCACTAATATTAACAATAAGTAAGAATGGTAAAATATTTATCAATAGAGAAGAAATTAAGTTTTTTCAATTAAGGTATAGAATAAAAAATATCTATAAATATAGATTAAATAAAGAGCTTATATTAAAAGCTGATGAAAGAGTACCCTATGGACTAGTAGTTAAGGTTATGGGAGAAGTGAGGAAGGCTGGTATCGAAAAATTAGGTGTTGTTACTGAACCATTGGAGAAGGAATGATAGATTATGAGATAAAAAAGGGGAAAATGTTTCTTCTCTCCTTAGGGATGCATTTAACATTAATAGGTCTTTTCATATTTTTACCCAAGTTATTCAATTATAATCCAGTTCCCTCTACCCCTATATATATAAATCTTGTTGAGCTTCCACATATTATGGGTAATAAGGGTATAAAAGTAAGGAAAGCTAAAATAAAGACTGTACCTCCTATATCAAAATCTTTAAAAAAAGAGAAAAATTCTACTTCTAAAAGGAAAGCAGATATAAAAAAGAGAAATTTAGTATCTAAGAATGTGGTAAATATAGGCAAAAGAAAAAAAAATAGAAGGGTAAACAGAAAGAAAAAAATTAAGGTAATGGAAAAATCTGAAAATATCATAAGTAATAGAATTAAAGAAATAAGGAAAAAGAAAGAAAAAGAAGAAATAATAGAGAGAGCTATAAGTAATATTAAGAAAAGAGTAGCGGAAAATGGGCAATATTATGGTATAATTGGAAATATTGGAGTTAAAGGATCAATTGATTTAACGAATATTGAGTATAAGATATATTATAATACAATATGGGAGAGAATTAAAAGTTCATGGACTCTCCCTGAGGACATAAAAGAGAAAGAAGCAGATTTAGAGGCTATAATAAGTATTAAAATTGATAAAAACGGAATTTTAAATAATATATGGATTGAAAGGGGGTCCGGGAATAAATATTTTGATCAATCTGCATTAAGAGCAATATCAAAAGCTGTCCCCTTTCCCCCACCCCCTATGGAAAGGTCTTTAGAGATTGGTATAAGATTTAGAGCAAATGAATAAAAAGAGGTCCTTAATATTATTAATAATTGTAATTTTTATAATTCCTATACTTTCTCATGCAAAGGTATATATTGATATAAATTCTCCAATAATAAAAAAGTTTACAATAGCTATTCCAGAATCTAATAATATAGGAAGTAGCAAAAGTAAAATTAGTATAAGGGATATAATATCTAATGACCTTGATATTAGTGGATTCTTTAATGTAATAAATACAGATATAGATAAGGGAGACGATATCGATCCCAAAAGTTGGTTAAGTAGTGGAGCAGAGGCTTTGGTAAAGAGTAACTACTACATTAATGGAGATAAAATAATTCTGGAATTTAGACTATTCGACCTTTATCTTGGAAGATTAATTACGGGCAAAAGATATAGAGGAAATATTGAAACTTTAAGGGAAATAATTCATAGATTCTCCAATGAAATAATAAAAAGTCTTACAGGTGAGGAAGGAATATTTGATACAAAGATATCTTTTGTATCAAGTGTAAAGGGAAATAAAGGAATATATATTATGGATTTTGATGGATATAACCCAATACCTTTAACATCTAATAAGTCGATAAATCTATCTCCCAAGTGGTCTAAGAATGGTTCTAAAATAGGTTATATATCCTATAAAGATGGTAATCCCCGTTTATATATAATGGATTTAAGTAATGGGAAAGAAAAAGTGGTAAATAGTAAGGGTCCTATTAATAGCTTCTCTTTCTCCCCTAAGGATAACTCTATCGCTTTAAGTATGAGTATAGATGGAAATTCTGATATTTATATTATGGAACCGAATGGAGAAATTACAAAAAGACTGACTTATAGCTCTTCAATAGATGTTTCACCATCGTGGTCTCCTGATGGAAGATTTATAGCATTTGTATCTGATAGATCCGGAAGCCCACAGATATATATTATAGATTTAAACAGAGAATATATAAGAAGGTTGACATTTGAAGGTAAGTATAATACTTCTCCATCATGGTCTCCAAAAGGTGATAAGATATTATTTACATCTATGATAAATAGCCATTTTTATATATGTAGTATAAATTCGGATGGGACCAACTTAAAAGTAATTATAGGTGGAAAGGGAAACTGTGAGGAGCCCGCATGGTCTCCTAATGGAAGAAATATAGCATTCAGTTCCAACATGAACGGTAGGTATAATATATATATTATAAATTCTGACGGAACAAATATCAAAAGGATTACACATAATATGGGAGATGCTACAAGTCCATCATGGTCACCAAGAAATATATTTTAGAAAGGAGGTGAGAAGGAAATGAAGAAGGGATTGAATCAATTGATTATCTCTATATTGGCTTTATCCTTTTTGATTGTTTTGGGATGCTGCACTAAAAAGAGTGTTAGACCAGAAGCTGGAGTAGAAGAGGTAACCCCTCCAAAGGAAGAAGCTCTTCCTTCAAGGGAAGAGGCTAAAATGCCTGCTGAAGGAGAGAAAAAGCCACTAAAAGAAGCCCCTATATCAGAAGAGGAAATCAAAGAAAAGGAGAAAGAAAGACTGTTAAAGAAGCTTACCTTAAACGATGCATACTTTGATTTTGATAAATATAATATAAGAGAGGATACCAGAAAGGTATTAGAAGAGAATGCTAAGATTCTATTAGCCTATCCTAATGTTAAGATTCAGATTGAGGGGCATTGTGATGAAAGAGGAACCAATGAATACAATTTAGCTCTGGGAGAGAGAAGAGCTACTTCTGCAAAGAATTTTTTAGTAAACTCAGGAGTAAAGTCTGATAGAATTTCTACTATCTCTTATGGAGAGGAGAGACCTCAGTGTACAGAGCATAATGAAGAATGTTGGCAAAAAAATAGAAGAGCTCATATAATTATAATATCTAAATGATTTATTCCCGCCCCAATAGAAATATGGGGCGGGGAGGAGAAAGTATATGGAATTAAGAAGATTAATATTAATTATATCTATGTTTTTTATATCTCAATGTGCTTATTATAATGAAGATGTTATACGGATAAGGAGTAATATAAATATGCTCCAAAATCAGATAAATAACCTTCAAGATCAAAATAGTGAATTAAATTCTAAGGTTGGAGGATTTAGTGAGGCTATTAGCTCTATAAGGAAGAATCAAGCTGATCTTGGAGTAAAGATAGATTATATTAAAGGAGATATACAGAAGCTTACAGGGAAGTTTGAAGAACTTAAATATCAGTTTGAAAAGTCTCCAAAATTGGATTATGAAGAAAGAATAGCCACTATAGAAAGGGAGATAGAAGATATAAAGAATAGGATTTCATCCTTAGAAGAAGTAGTATCTGAAAAAAAGGCTTTACCTGAAAAGCCTTTAACAGAAGATGATTTTTATAAAGATGCCTATGAAACATATAAAAAAGGAGATACTCAATCTGCTTTAGAAAAGTTCAAAAAATTTAAAGCCACTTTCCCAGATACAAAGTACTCTCCTAATATAGAATACTGGATAGGAGAATGTTTTTATTCTTTAAAGGATTATGAGAGGGCTATATTATCCTTTGATGAGGTTATTACAAAATATCCAAAGAGTGAAAAAATCCCAAGTGCTTTGCTAAAGCAGGGATATTCATTCCTTAAATTAAATGATAAAAAGGCTGCAAAGCTTATCCTTGAAAGGGTAGTAAATAATTATCCTAAATCTGAGGAGGCAAAGCTTGCAAAAGAAAAATTAAAGGAGATAAATAAAAAATGATTGTTGAGACACTTGAAGTTGGCCCATTTATGGAAAACTGTTATGTATTAGGATGTGAGAAGAATAAAGAATCTGTTGTTATTGATCCGGGTGATGAGGTAGATAGGATACTAAGGTCTATTAATAATAATAAACTAAAGGTGAAATATATTCTAAATACCCATTCTCACCTTGACCATGTATCAGGAAATAAAAGGTTAAAAGAGCTGACATCTGCTCCTATAATGATACATGAGAAGGATGCTGATGGACTCAATAGACTTTCTGCCTTGGGTTCATTATTTGGAATAAGGGTTGATAACTCTCCTCCCCCTGATCAATATCTTTATGAAGGAGATATTATCAGGTTTGGAGAATTTGAACTTAAGGTCATTCATACACCTGGACATTCCCCTGGAGGGGCTTCATTTTACTGCCAGGAAGAAAAAAAGATATTTGTAGGAGATACTCTTTTCAACCTCTCTATTGGTAGGACAGACCTACCAGGAGGAGGCTATGAAACCCTTATAAAATCTGTTGTAGAGAAAATCTTCCCCCTGGGAGATGATGTTGAGGTATATCCTGGTCATGGTCCAAAAACCACTATAGGATTTGAACGGAGACATAATCCATTCTTTCAGGATATATGAAGTTAAAAGGTATATATAATATTATCGACAATACCCTAAAGCCTTATTTAACCCATATAGAGATAGCGAAGGAGATTTTAAAGGGTGGTGGAAGGATACTTCAGTTAAGAGGAAAGGATATAGATTCAAGGAACCTTCTTAATATAGCAATAAAGATAAAAGAATTAATAGGTGATAAGGCTATATTTATAATTAATGATAGAGTTGATATTGCAATGGTGTGCAATGCTGATGGTGTTCATATCGGCCAAGAAGACATTCCTCTTAAAGAGGTAAAGAAGATATATAATAAAATAATTGGCGTATCAACTCACTCCAAAGAAGAGGCATTAAAGGCTTATAAAGAAGGTGCAGATTATATCTCTTTCGGTCCTGTATTTAAAACCTTCACAAAGAAAGATGCCTTATCTCCAAGGGGAATTTATAACCTTAAAGAAATAAAGAATATTATACCGATCCCGGTTATAGCAATAGGTGGTATTAATGAGAATAATATATATGAAGTTCTAAATACTGGAGTAGAGGGGGTTGCTATTATATCTGCAATAGTAGATTCTCCGGATATTTCACAAAAAATGTCTATGTTCAAAAGAATTATAGATAATTTTAATAAAGAAAAATAATGGAAATAGTGCTCAGTATTGCGGGGTCTGACCCCTGTGCAGGAGCAGGGATCCAGGGAGACTTAAAAACATTCTTAGCATTTAATGTATACGGTATGAGTGTGATAACGGCTTTAACCTCACAGAATAGTATTGGAGTTAAAAGTGTATATCCTGTTCCATCAGAAGTTTTAAAGGAACAGCTTGATATCCTATCCCAAGATTTTAAATTCGATGCTATTAAAATAGGTATGCTCTATACACTGGAGAATGCAGTAGTCGTTAAGAATTTTATAAAAGATAAGAGGAATATAGTATTAGACCCTATTATATATTCATCAAATAGGGTAAGATTGATAAATAAAGAAACATTAGAATTCATGAAAAATGAATTGTTTCCAATAGTAACTAT
This sequence comes from uncultured Thermodesulfobacteriota bacterium, assembly GCA_964501575.1. Taxonomy (GTDB): domain Bacteria; phylum Desulfobacterota; class CAZCTP01; order CAZCTP01; family CAZCTP01; genus CAZCTP01. The sequence goes on along the minus strand of CAZCTP010000041.1, from coordinate 13,474 downwards.
TATAACACCAAATTATTTAGAGGCAGCAATAATCTCAGGTGTGGAGATTAATAATATTGAGGATGTAAAGATAGCTGCAAAAAGTATAAGAAAAAGATTTAGAGCGAAAAATATCTTGATAAAGGGTGGAGAAAGTGGTATTGATATATTATATAATGGATATGATTTTAAATTATATGAATCAGATAGACTGGATATAGAAAATGTTCATGGGACTGGATGTGCATTATCATCAGCAATAGCTTCTGGATTAGCAAAGGGTTTAAGTATAAAAGAGTCTGTTAAAGAAGCAAAGCAATATATCACAATATTTATTAAGAATAGTATTAAAATAGGGAAAGGGGTAAATCTATTAAATCATCTAAAATATATGAAATAAGAATAGATTCAAATGAACTGAGAATTCTGATCCTCTCTTACATAGGAATATGTATTATTTTCTTAATTATAGGTATAATGATTGGAAGAGAGGAAAAAGGCCCGGTAGTCTCAGCAAATAATGCTAAAAATATAGAAGAAAGCCAGAAAGATGAGGGATTTATTGTCACTCCTTCCGATAAAATACCTAAGATTAGAGCATCAAAGAATAAAGATAGAGTCGTTCCCAGAAAAGTAGGAGCCTACAATGATTATACAATCCAGGTCTCATCCTCCAAGAGCAAAAAGGGAGCTATGGGACTTGTAGATAAATTGATTGGAAAGGGTTATGAGGGATACATATCTGTAATAGAAATCCCAAATAAAGGAACATGGTATAGGGTAAGAATAGGACATTTTAGCACAAGGGAAGAAGCAAAAAAATTTGAATTGAAAATGAGGAAAAAGGATAGGATTAAAGGGATAATTATTCCTTCATCAAGATAGAATGGAAGAAATTATTAGTAAGGTAAAAGAAAAACTCTATTCTTCAAATATTGTTGTTTCCTTAACAGGTTCTGGTATATCAGCTGAGAGTGGCGTTCCTACATTTAGAGGAAAGAATGGTTTATGGAAAAATCATAGGGCTGAAGAACTTGCCACTCCATCTGCTTTTAGAAGGAATCCAAGATTAGTATGGGAATGGTACTCATGGAGAAGGAATTTAATAGATCGTGTAGATTGCAACCCTGCTCATCTTGCATTGGCAGAATTGGAAAGAAGAATAAAAGATTTTGTGCTTATAACACAGAATGTTGATGGCCTACATAAAAAGGGCGGTAGTAAAAATATACTCGAATTCCATGGAAATATATGGGAAGTCAGATGTACAAGATGCGGTAAAATATCAGAAAATCATGAAATTCCTATAGAAATTCTTCCTTATTGTAATGACTGTAAAGGTCTATTGAGGCCAAATGTAGTATGGTTTGGGGAAGAACTGCCCCAGGATATATTCAGAAAGTCTATAGAAATTATTATGAAATGTGAATTCATGTTTGTTATAGGAACATCTGGAGTTGTTCAACCCGCTGCATCTCTTGCATTCAAGGCTAAAGAGAATGGAGCTTTTATATGTGAGATAAATATAGAAAAGACACCAATCTCGCCTATTGCGGATGAGATAATTTTAGGAGAAGCAGGAAATATCCTGCCAAAATTTTTATAAAGGAGAGGTTTATGAATAAGGAATTTACAGAAGTAAAAGATTTAATAAGATTTGCAATAATGAAGGAAGAGGCAGCTTACAACTTTTATAATAGGGCTATAGATATTGTAAATAGTCAGGGTACTAAGGCAATGCTTAAGGAACTTGCCAAGACAGAGCAGGGGCATATAGAGTTGTTAAATAACGTTATGAAGGAAAATAAAATTGAGGAGATAGGTGGTGGGAAGAGTCCTATAGATTTAGAAATTGGAGATTATCTGGTATCAGAAGAGATAACAGATAAAAGTACATCTCAAGATGTAATGATTAATGCCATAAAGAGAGAAAAAGAAGCCTATGAATTTTACTCTAAATGCGAGCTTCTCTTTAAAGGAAGTAAAATGGAATCTATATTTAGCAGACTAAAAATAGAAGAATTAAAACATAAGGAACGGCTTGAAAAGGAATATGAGAGTGTAGTTTACAAAGAAATGTAGTAGTTAGGAAAGAAACCTCCTTTCTGTTTAGTTTGACCTATCTTATATTTTACATTAGGTAGGAATTGATAAAAATACCTATGAGGAAGTAAGTCTATAGCTGCTATTTAGATTTCAATCCAAGTTACTCTATACAAAATAAGAAAAACTCTATAAATAATAATAGGCCAGGGGATAAATAGAATTTATTGTTAGTATTTAATTCCTCTTTGGAGTTTTAATTCCATTTTAAAAATTTAAGTATTTTTCTCTCACAGAGGAGAATAAAAAATATTTTCTATCAATCTTATAGGAGTTAATTATATTTTTTATTTATGAGTAATCAATTTTTCAAAATTCTCTCTTTTTAACCTATTTTCTACATCTTTCCTTATCTCTACCCATATTGGATGAACAGCACAACTGCTACTCAAACTACACATCTTTTTGTCAATTGCACATATATTTGCTGCAGAAGGCCCCTGTATAGCTTCTATTACATCAAGAAGAGCAATATCTCTGGGTTTCTTCAATAGTTGGAATCCTCCCTTTATTCCTCGCGTAGATTTCACAATACCTGATTTAACAAGGCTTTGAAGAATCTTTGCAAGAAAACTCTTAGGAACATGCATAAACTTTGAGATCTCATTCACATTAATTATTTCTTGAGGTTTCTTAGATAAATAAAGTATACATCTTACTGCATAATCCGCTTCTCTCGTTACATACATATAACTCCATCATCTCCTTATTTTGTTACCCCTATAATTAATATCTCTTTAATTAGGATAACTTTACTCTTTTTTATCATACTTAACAATTTTTGTCAAGCTTTTTGCAGACTGAACATTTCCACCCCCCGCCTGGGAATTCCCCCTTGACGAATACTCTAAAAAATAATAAAATAATATTTAAATTATAATATCTAAATTAAGGAGGAAATTATAATGGCAGAAAAAAAGAACACAGGCAAAAAGGGATGTGGAACTAAAAAAACTTCTACCTGCGGAAGTAAAAAAAAGAAAAGTAGTTAAAAGAGGGGGATCCCCCTCTACTTTACTCTTTCTAAATATTTTCCTTCTGTTGTATCTACTTTTATAATATCTCCATTTTCAATAAACTGTGGAACATGAACAACAAGCCCTGTTTCAAGAGTTGCTGGTTTTGATGATGTTGATGCTGTTGCACCCTTGAGGTAGGGTTCTGTAGATATAACCTTTAAGCTTACTGTAAGAGGGAGTTCAATCCCTACTGGTTTCCCTTCAAATAGATTAATTTTTATTACAGTATTCGGAATAAGATAGGATATACTATCTCTTAATATATCAGAGTTTATTGGAAATTGTTCATATGTCTCTTTATCCATAAATATATACTCTGAATCATTATTATATAAATATTCCATATCCTTCTGCTCAAGGTTTGCTTTCTCTATTTTATCATCTGAACGGAATCTATTTTCAATGGTTACCCCTGTTTTTAGATTTCTAAGCTTTGTCTGAACAATCCCTCTACTCTTACTATGAACATAATGCATTACCTCTATAACCTTATAGAGTTCTTTATCAAATAGAATTATCATACCAACTCTTAACTGAGTTGCTCCTATCATATAACCTCCTTAATTAATAAAATGAAATATATATGATATAATGTTTTTATTTTACAAAAAGGAGGAAATTATGTCAAATTTAGCAATAATAGGTGGGGTTGCTGCAGGAACAAGGGTAGCTGCGAAGGTTAGAAGAGAAGCACCAGATATGAATATAACCATAATAACAGATGAAAATTATATATCCTATGCAGGATGTGGAACTCCTTATTATATAGGGGATATTATAAAGGACAAAAATACCCTTATTCTTCGTACACCAGAAGCCTTTGAGATGGATAATATAAAGGTATTAACAAATAGAAGGGTATTAAAGATAGACCCTAATAAAAAATCTATTATATATAAGGAATTGGATGGAGAGAAAGATAAAACTTTAAGCTATGATAAATTGGTGTTGGCAACCGGAGCAAAACCTATTGTACCTCCTATCCCCGGAATAGATCTTAAAAATATATTTGTTTTAAGAAGTATAAATGATGCCTTTATAATAAAAGAGGCAATTCATAATGAAGGTGTAGATAGTACCTGCATAATAGGCGGAGGACTGATAGGCCTTGAAATGGCTGAAAATCTCTCCTCGAGAGGTATCAGAGTCACAGTGGTTGAAAAACTACCTCAGATATTGAATAATCTTGATCCAGAAATGGCAAATATAGTAGAAAAACATTTAAAAGAGATTGGAATAGAGGTATTTACAGGAGAAGGAGTAATTTCTTTTTCAGGAACTAATGGAAAAGTATCAAAAGTTTTAACGGAGAAAAGGACTATATCTACTGATATGGTTATATTATCAATAGGGATAAGACCAAATGTTGAGCTCGCAAAGGAAGCTGGAATTGGTATAGGGACAACCGGGGCTATCAGTGTTAATGAAAGGATGGAAACAGATATAGATGATATATATGCTGTCGGAGATTGCACTGAAACCATTCATATAGTTACTCAGAAACCTGTATGGATACCCCTTGGAACTACTGCAAATAAACAGGCAAGGGTAGCAGCAATAAATATAGCTGGTGGAGACGATAGATTCCCAGGGGTTGTAGGAAGTATGATTGTTAAGGTTGGAAAGCTAAATATAGCAAAGACAGGAATTATAGAAAGAGAGGCAAAGGAATATGGATATAACTATGAAATAGTCCTTGTTCCTGCTAATGATAAAGCACATTATTATCCAGGGAGAAGGGAAATAATGGTAAAGCTTATTGCGGAAAGAGAATCTGGTAAATTGTTAGGAGGAGAGATAGTTGGGGAAGGAGCCTCGGATAAAAGGATTGATATATTAGCTACTGCAATAACCGGGGAGCTCACCTGCGACCAATTATCAAAGCTTGATCTTGCATATGCACCACCCTACTCACCAGTTCTCGACCCGATAATAGTTGCAGCCAATGTTATGAGGAATAAGCTTGAGAGAAGGACAATTGGAATAAGCCCTGAGCTCGTTGCTAATAAATTAAAAAACGGAGAAGACTTTACTCTTATTGACTGTAGAACAAAATCAGAATTTGATGGAGGCTTTATCGAGAATGCAAAGCTTATACCTTTATCTCAAATTAAAGACAGAAAAGGTGAAATAGAGAAGGATAAAGAGACTGTTGTATATTGTCTTGCAGGATTAAGGAGTGCTAAGGGGATGAGGATACTTAGAAACTCTGGATTTAATAATGTAAAATATATGGATGGAGGGTTAAAAGGCTGGAGATTCGGGATTAAAAAACCTGAATAAACTCCTCCTTCAAATTCCTATTCATAAGATCTGTAAGCGCATCTTTGGGAGATTTATTATCATATAGAATATGATAAACTTCTTTTATTATAGGGGTCTCTATATTAAGTCTGTTAGCCAAATTATAAGTAGCTTTTGTGGTATATATCCCCTCTGCTACCATCTTCATTCCGTCTAATATATCTTTAATCCTCATTCCCTTTCCTATCTTGAGTCCAACTCCTCTATTTCTACTTAAATTTCCTGTACATGTTAAAACAAGGTCACCAAGACCAGAAAGCCCAAAGAATGTCTCTGGATTTGCTCCCATTCTTACACCAATACGAACAATCTCCATAAGCCCTCTTGTTATTAAGGAGGCTTTAGCATTATTACCAAGAGAAAGACCATCTACTATACCCGCAGCAATAGCAATTATATTCTTTAAAGCTCCACCAAATTCCACCCCTATTATATCATCGGTTGTATATACTCTGAAATATGGGGTCGAGAGATTTTTCTGAAGAAGTAATGCTATATCATTATTATTAGAAGCTATTGAGACAGCCGTTGGCTTTTTTTCGCTAACCTCCTTAGCAAAGCTTGGACCAGAAAGAGAAGCAATATTTTTATTATTTGGAATAATTTCACCTATAACCTGGGACATAGTCATAAATGTCTCATTCTCTATACCTTTCGAAGCACTTAATATGACAGAATTAGAAGAGATTAAGGGGGCTATCTTCTCCATAATATTCCTGACAAAAGCAGAAGGGATAACAGATACTATTACATCGGCCTCCTTAACAGCCTCTTTTAATGAATTTGTAGGAATTATATTATTTGACAGTCTTATACCAGGAAGATATATTACATTCTCTCTTTCCTCATCTATTATTTTACAGAGATCTTCTTCAAATACCCATAATCTCACTCTATAACCCTTATCAGCCAATAAATTTGCTAATGTTGTCCCCCAACTACCACCCCCCAGTACAGATATATTTGCATCAATCAGCATCTCAGTCCGTATCCTCTATGATTTTTAATATATTAATGCTATTTTTCAAACTTTCAATTATTAACCTTTTTATAAATGGATTGTTATAATCCCTTATATTAAACCCAGCAAATAATACCGGTAAAACTTTTTCCCTTGGACATCCATTTTTTATCATCAAGTCTGCTGTTAGTTTCAATCTCCTTTCAATATAATTAAGATTTGGATAAATAATCTCGCTATAAAATCTATTATATACATTTGTACCATAATTTATTATTTCCCTAGCGTAATCATATACCTTATCATTTTCAAAAATAAATCCCTTAAACTCATCCATATCTAATATACCTTCCATCTTAGCCATCATTTCTTTATCTATATTTATCTCACTAATTGAAAAATTCTCAAAGGAGGGAATATATGGTTCAGGTGGTAATAAATCATTATAAAATATCTTCTTTCTAAAGAGAAATTCTATTGGTAAAGGAATATTTTTACTATAATTTATATATATTGCATCCCTTATTAACCTTAGCAGATACTCATAATCTATTCTGACAAGATTCTCATCCTCCTTCACCCTATCTATAATAGAATCGAAATCACTCTTTAAAATATTTCTATGGCCAAGAGTATCTACTATACCTGAAGAATCATTGATAATCAATAATATAGTATTAACTCTTTTAGAATTACCTTCATTATTTCTTGCAAACCATACAGACCTATTACCCTCACAATCATAATAACTTATATAAGATTTATATATAGATGGAGATAAAAACTCTTTATACCTCAATTCTCCATCAAATCCTAAAAATTTTAATCTAAGGAGGGCTCTCTTAGCTCTCTTTATCACATCCTCCCTGTTTGACTGTTTTATAATTCTATTTAAGCTCATATACGATTTATCATGTGGGATCCTTCCCAATGAATCAATAGCAGCTTTTACAATCTCTGTATCATGATAATCCAACAACATATCCAAAAAATCTATGTACTTTTTAGACTTTCCATATTTCTTTATAAGGGATAACTGTAAATCCCTTGGAGCTTGTAAGAATTCTTCAATAAATAGTATTAGCCTATCTTCATTATCAAAACTTGTAGGGGGAGGTAAGAATAAGAGAGAATTCCTCACCTCAGAAGAAAGTTTATAAAAGAATGGATAGACCTCTTCAGCATCTAAGTTTCTCAGTGTTGTTAATATGGATGCCACAGCATTATAGTTCTTCTTCTTTAACATTATGTTTATCAATGGATTTATAAAATCTTCATAATTTAGGTATTCAATTATCAATGTATATTTTGATATTATCTCCTCATCTTCACTATTCTCAATGTTTTTTAGTAATATCGGGACAACATCCTTGCCCATTTCTAAAAGTTCATTTGCTATCTTTTCCATTTTAACAAGGGTTATATTTTTATCCTCAAGACTTTTTAGATAATCTACGATTAGCCTCCTCTTCTTAAAGGTAGTATCTACCTTCTTACATCCTTTTTCCATCGAGTCCTCCCCTTAGCAATATTAGCTGCAATAATTATAGCTTTTATCAAACTTCTTGGATCAGCTATCCCCTTCCCTGCAATATCATAGGCTGTACCATGATCTACTGAGGTTCTTATAATAGGCAATCCAAGCGTTATATTAACTGCATCATGAAAGTTAAGAAGCTTCACAGGAATAAGTCCTTGATCATGATACATACATATAGCTGCATCATAGAATCCCTTCTTAAGCTGATAGAATAGAGAATCAGCTGGAAGTGGACCATATACATCAATATCTGTATCTCTTCTACAACTATTTATAGCTGGCAATATTATATTTCTCTCTTCATTTCCGAATATACCTCCTTCACCAGCATGGGGGTTTAAAGAAGCTACTGCTATTTTGGGATTTGCAATAGAGAAGTATCCCTTAAGGGCATTATATGTAATTCTTATTGTAGACAATATTCTTTCAGTTGTGAGCACATGGGTAACATCTTTTAAAGGTATATGAATTGTTACAAGAGATACCCTTATTTTACCCCCTATCATCATCATAACATACTCTTTACTCTTTGTAAAATGAGCTAACATCTCGGTATGGCCAGGATAAGGAAAACCGATAAGCTTCATAGCTTCTTTATTTATAGGAGAGGTTGTTATGGCTGATATATTATTATAAACAGCAAGTCTTGCCCCTTCCTCAATATATCTAAATGCAGCTCTGGCAGTCTCATGATCAGGCTTCCCAAAATTTATACCTTTTATACTGGAGAGGTTTATCAGATTTATATAACCTTCTAAATACTCATCGGGATTACTTATCTCTCTTATTTTTAGCGGAGACTTAATTGTTTCTATAATATCAAAGAGGATATTTTTATCTCCCAACACAACAGGTCTTGCTACCTTAAACATTCTTTTTTCATGATGGGCTTTTACAACTATTTCTGGGCCGATCCCCACAGGATCACCCATTGTAACACCAATAAGTGGTAACCTCTTCATCATTAAAATCTTATTTCAATTATAGCTTCTTCTCTCAAAGAACTTAACCATTTCTTAAAAGCTTTCTCACTCTCCTCATTGATAATAGCCCTGTATATCTCATCCTTCACCTCTTTAAAATCTCTATGCCCTTTCTTTTCTATCTTTACTAATTTTATTATATAGAACCCATTTTCTGTCATAAATGGTTCGCTTACCTCTCCCGGTTTCATCCCGTTTAATATTTTTTTAAATCCTGGGTTTATATCGTCGATTTTAAAATATCCCATATCTCCCCCATCCTTTGCTGAAGGAGACTCAGAATACTTTACAGCCATACTCTCAAAGCTTTTTCCTTCCTCTATTTTATTTAAAATTTCATATGCTCGAGTTCTAACTTCCTCAATATCTTTCTTATTCTTTTTCTTAGGAAGGGATAAAAATATAGCTTTAACCTTGACTCTTTCAGGATGAGAATATTTATCTATATTCTCTAAATAATAACTTTTTAATCTTTCATCATCTATATCTATATTAGGTTTTATTTTACGATTCATTAATTTTATCCTTAGTATATTCTCTTTAACCTTTTCCTTATATTCTCTGAATGTTAGCCCCTCTTTTTTCACAGCCTTCTCAAGAGCCTCTTGATCCAGGGAATTACGCTTTTTAGTCTCTTCAATCCATTCGTCTATTTCCCTGTTACTAACCTCAATATTTAGCTTCTCAGCTTCCTGCTCAAGTAGTTTCATATCGATCAACTCATTCAAAACCTTTAGCTTTATTATTCTTTTATTAAACTCATTCAAATTTTTATCATTTAAAAATTGACTTGATGCTTTATTAAGTTCTGAGAGAGTTATAATATCATCATTAACCACAGCTACAACCCTATCTATAATTTTAGCCCTTAATATAGAAATATTTATTAGTATAATAAAAAAGGCGGATATAAATATCTTCATGATATCTCCTTTAGTATATCAATTATTTTAGGAAGTATATACTCCTTTTCCCTTAGATCAATTATTAGCTTATAATCTTTTGTAAGTATAATATCTCTCTTATTCTTTTTCAAGAGGTTAAAAAGCTTCTCTCTATTTAATTTTGAAATATCATTAAAATAGATTAATATCTTACTCCTCTCATAACTTATCTCTTTAGCATATAATCTTTTCAATAATATTTTTATAATAATTATATAAAGTAGATTATTCAAGGTATTTGGTAGGGGTCCATATCTATCAATAAACTCCCCTTTAATATCATCAATATCTTCCTCACTGATAGATGATGCTAACCTTTTATAGAATATTAACTTCTGACTTGTATCCAGGATGTATTCATCCGGTATATAAGCTTCTATACCCAATTTTATCTCGGGATCAACATCATAAATCTCTTCTCCTTTAAGTTCTCTTATAGCTTTTTCAAGCAATTGTAGATACATTTCATAGCCAACAGCATCAATATGACCTGATTGATTAACACCAAGGATATTGCCAGCCCCTCTTATCTCAAGATCATGCATTGCGATTTTAAAACCGGATCCCAATTCTGTAAATTCTAAAAGAGCCTTTAATCTCTTTTGGACATCTTTTGAGAGCATGAGCCTTGATGGTATAAGAAGATAAGCATATGCCCTAAGGCTTGACCTCCCTACCCTTCCCCTCAATTGATATAACTGAGCCAGACCAAATTTATGGGCATTATTTATAATTATAGTATTTGCTGATGGAATATCCAGACCTGACTCAATAATTGCTGTAGTGACAAGAAGATTATATCTTCTATTTACATAATCCACCATCACTCTTTCTAATTCCCTCTCCTTCATCTGTCCATGAGCAATTCCTATCTCTACATCTGGAACCAATTTCTTAAGAAAATTCGCTACTGAATATATACTCTTAACCCTGTTATGGACAAAGAATATCTGCCCACCCCTCCTTATTTCATTGATTATAGCCTCCTTTATTACATTTTTATCAAACCTAAGGAGATATGTCCTTATAGAGAGTCTATCAGCAGGAGGAGTATTTATTATACTTAGGTCTCTTATCCCAGTTAAAGAAAGGTTTAAGGTTCTTGGTATCGGAGTAGCAGAAAGGGTCAATACATCAACAATCACCCTCATCTTCTTTATTTTTTCCTTATGCATCACCCCAAATCTATGCTCTTCATCTATTATAAGAAGCCCCAGGTCTTTAAAGGCTATATCTCTTTGAAGTAGCCTGTGAGTACCTATTATTATATCTATAATTCCTTTTTTTAGATCTTCAATTATATTCTTCTGCTCCTTTAAGCTTTTAAACCTGCTTAACATCTCAATTCTTACCGGATAGGGATCAAATCTCTCCTTAAATGTTCGAAAATGCTGATGAGCCAATATCGTTGTTGGAACAAGAACCGCTACCTGCTTTCCATCCATTACCGCCTTAAATGCTGCTCTCATAGCCACCTCGGTCTTCCCATAACCTACATCTCCACATATAAGCCTATCCATAGGCTTTGATTCCTCCATGTCTGATATGACATCCTCTATAGCCTTTATCTGATCCTCTGTCTCATCGTAGGGAAATGATGCTTCAAATTCCTCATAATATTTATCACCTTTAGAAAAAGAATACCCATTTGATACCTCTCTATTAGCATATATCCTAATAAGATCTATCGCTATCTTTTGAATTGATTCTTTTACTCTCTTTTTTATTCTATTCCATGATTTACCACCGAGCTTATCTATATTGGGGGTATGTCCATCGCCACCTATATATTTCTGCACAAGATTGATCCTATCTATGGGGACATACAGTTTATCTCCATCGGAATATTCTAAAAGTAGATAATCATTAGCCTTTCCATATATTTCCAATTTCTTAAGCCCTTTAAAAATTCCTATACCATGCTCTGTATGAACAACAAAATCATCTATCTTTAGTTCGGAAAGATTTGATAGGAATGATAAAGATTTCACTTTTTTGTGTCTGGAAAAGCCTCTCTTTTCTCCAAATATCTCCTCTTCAGAGATAATATTAATACCAAGGTCTTGAGAATAAAATCCATTGGATATCTTACCGATAATAATTTTAAGATAATCAGGATTGTCCTTCTCTTCTGGAAAAGACTTCTGAGAAATAGAGATATCTATACCATAATCACTTAGTAAACTCGCTATTCTTTTCCCTTGCTCCATTGTATGAGAAATTATATAAGACCTAATACCTATCTCCTTTAGATTCAGGATTCTATCAACAAGGGGCTTAAAATGCCTATCTTCTGAGTTTACAATTTCATTCCTTATATCTTTATTGGATTCTACATCAATCTTTATAGCTCCTTCCCCTTCTATATCATCATATTTTATCTTCTGAAAGGGTTGAATAAGGCTATTAAATTCTTTAGGGAATATGCATATATCAGATGGATTGGGTAAAAAGTTATTGTTAAATATCTCTCTATTATAATCTCTATTTAATCCATCCCAGAAATTGTTTAATATCCTCTCTATCTCCATTGGATTATCAATAATAATATGGGAGAATGAGGGAAGGTAATCAAATATGGTATTAAGCCCTTCATAGAATAGTGGAAGATACGATTCAATTCCTGGAAAATATATGGAATTTACTATGTTACTCTCTATCTCTTTAATATTACTGAAATCCTGATTTAATTTTTTTATAGCGAAATCTATATATTTTTTATCAAATATTATCTCCCTTGATGGTAATATTATTGCCTCTCCAATTATATTTACTGATCTTTGAGAATTTACATCAAATTCTCTTATGGATTCAACAATATCTCCTACAAATTCTATCCTTAATGGATTTCTATATGATGGAGGGAATATATCTATTATACCTCCTCTAACACTAAATTCTCCAATATCTTCTACAATAGTAGAATTTGTGTAACCAATTTTATAGAGTCTATTTATAAACTCTTCTCTTTCTAACTCCTCACCTACTTCTATATATTCTATATAAATATTTAATATATCCTTTGGAATTACTCTGTTTAATATACCTTCAATCGATGAAATAACAATGGTATTTTTGTAATTCAAAAGCTTATATAGGGATTCCACTCTTTGAGCTAAAAATCTTGGATGTAAAAGTGTTGTGTCATAAGCTTTAATAGAGGGATAGATTGATATGCTATAACCTTCTCCTAAGAAGAATGATAAATCGTCATAAAATTCATATGCCTCTTTAATAGAGGGGGTTATTATCAAGGAAGGTTTGGTAGGTATTAAGGATATTAAAAATGATTTAGATGAATTATATAATCCTAATATACTGACATCTTTATTATTCTCTATTTCATTTAGTACTCTTTTAAGCTTTAAATACATAGATAATATTATATTAAATATTATACTATTAACTTTCTAAAATAAAAATATCTTTCCCCAGCGATCTTTTATGAACTTATAGACCATTGATAAATTTTTGGCTCAAAATGTTCTATCTATAGATAATCGTGGAGATTTATCTCTCAATAAAGAGTTTATATAAAAGTTCATCTATGATTACTATTTAGAGTCATGATTATCTCCATTTTTTACTGGAAGCATCTCCAATTTCGTGATGGAAAAAAGGATGGCTCACCTTAAAATAAT
>CAZCTP010000040.1:21974-23936 GCA_964501575.1 uncultured Thermodesulfobacteriota bacterium | reverse complement strand
ACAGATATCAGAACCTGAACCATTCCAGATTGAGATATTTAAGGCTTTGAATCTACCATTAAAATCCTACAAACCTGTTATCAGGATTATATAGAAAATTTGTAGTATAGAAAAGCAACCGTTCTCAGTGGATTCATGAACCTTTCATAATTTGGTTCCAGAATGTTCTACATTCTGGAACCTATGTTTAACTCATACTTATAATATTGAACGTTTAACATAGAATCAGAACTCAACTTTTCCAGTCTTCTGTACTTCCGAGCTTCCGTACTTCCGCACTATTATGCCTTCCGCATGGAAAGGGTAAGGATTAAATAAATTAAAAATTCTATCCTGGAACAATAAGATTTAAAGAATTGGGAGCTATTGAAAAATTCATTGGGAGATTCCCTATAATATCTCCATCTACCTGGACAGGAACATCATTATTAGAATATATATTAATGTTCTTTGCTTCATAATATTCTACATCCTGATAATTTACATGCTTACCTCCCATTGATATCTTTAAGTAATATAAGATAGAAGGAAGTATCCCTCTCTTCTTAAAAATAACAACATCTAATCTATCCTTTTTAACATTTCCTCTGGGAGCAATAATATATCTACCACCATAATATCTTGAATTACTTATGACTACAAAATACCCTTCTGTCTTGATCTTTTTATCGAGTTCTATATAAACTTCTGGTTGTTTATAGGAAAAAATGGTATATATTCCAGCAATATAATAGGCTAATACCCCAATATATTTTTTTATCTCAAGGTTTGTATTCTCTATCGCCTTTGCATCAAATCCTATACCCGCCATTAATGAAAAATAGATATTATTTGCTAATCCTAAAGATATATTTATCTTTTTACCATTTAAAGCCACATCAAATGCCTTTAAAGGATTAATAGGGAGCTTATTTTCTAAAGCAAATACATTTTTTGTACCAGTAGGTATTATTCCTAATGCCGAATCCGAATATGCAATACCATTTATAACCTCATTAACCGTTCCATCACCACCTGCTACAATAATCTTTTTATATCCTTGAGAAACGGCAAGAGTGGACGATTCTGCTGCATCTCCTCTTTTTTCCGTAATAAATACATCTATATCTTTTCCCTTCGCCCTTTTAATTATTAATTCGTTATATTTTCTATTACCAGCTATCGGATTTATTATCAATTTTATTGACATTAAATGAATTTTAATAAAAATGTTGCCCAAAATCAATCCTTCAGTTTTATTATTTTAAGGTTTGACTTTTTAATAATATTGATTTATTTTTAAATGGAATTATGTAATGCATCTTTATTATTAAGATATAGATTAACTTATACTAAATATATTCTAAGGAAGGAGGTATTTATGGCTGAATATGATTTAATAATTGTAGGGGGAGGGCATAATGGTTTAACATGTGGAGCATATCTATCAAAGGCTGGTTTAAAGATATTAGTGTTGGAATATAGAGATATTATCGGTGGATTTACAATGACAGAGGAATTGAGACCTGGGTATAGATGTAATACTCATTCTACAACCCACAGTTGGATAAATGCGGGACCTGTCTATAAAGATCTTGAGTTATGGAAATATGGATATGAAATACTGTATCATGATCCTCAACATGCAGCCGTATTTAGAGATGGGACAAGTATAATACAATATAGAGATGTTGATAGAACGTGTGAACAGATAAAGAAAATATCTCTCAGGGATGCAAAAACCTATAAAGAATTCTTTCATGAATTCAGGGAATTATATGATGTTGTAATAGGTTCATGGTATAATCCACCAGTCCCTTATCATCAGGTTTTTGCTCCACTTGAAGGAACAAAGGCTGGAGCAAGAGTGATCAAGATGCTTTTATCAAGCTGTAGGGATATTGCAAACGAGCTCTTTGATGATGACAGGGTAAAGATTATGATCTTACATTATGCGTGTCAAGGGGCTAATCACCCTGATAC
>CAZCTP010000040.1:0-21874 GCA_964501575.1 uncultured Thermodesulfobacteriota bacterium | reverse complement strand
AAAAGATATAGGTGGGATGCAAATACAGCATACTATGTATATGTTGCTACAAAGGAACCGTATCATTATAAGGCAGCAGAGAACAACCCTGATATAGATAATACATATATGGTATGTGTTGGGGTAGATACAGTAGATGAGATGCAGAGAATATATAATCGTATCAAAGAGAATAGGCTTTGTGACAGTCCATGGGGAGTAACTCAACATTTTACAAAGCTTGATCCTTCCTATGCTCCTTCTGGCAAACATTTAACCTCCCATTGGGGACTTGTCTGTTATGATCTTGATGGTGATGTAAAAAATTGGGATTTAAGAAGAGAGGAAATAATAGAATGGGAAATTAAAGGGAGAAGTGAATTTGTAAAGAACCTTACAAAGGATAATATTATAGATGCCTGGACATATAACCCATATGATTGGAAGGCTCCTCAGCAGGAAAAGGGGTCTATGATGCTTGGCGATACTACATTAGATCAGCTATACGCATATAAACCTTGGTTCGGCGCTTCACAATATAGACTCGAAGAGATAGAGAGACTATATTTGTCTGATGCAACATGCCATCCAACCGGAGGTGTCAGTGCAGCCCCTGGATATAATGCAGCAAATGTTATTGCAGAGCAACTAAAAATCAAAAAATGGTGGAAGAAATAATTTAAAGGAGGGAAGCTTATGAAACCAGAAATATTTGGGGAAAGGACTAAGAATGATAAGTATGACTTTATTATAATTGGGGCAGGTCCTAATGGACTTGCAGTTGCTGGATATTTAGCAAAAGCTGGCCAAAAGGTATTAGTTCTTGAGAGAAGAGATATAATTGGTGGGGCAGCGATGACAGAGGAGATTATACCTGGATGCAAGATAAATACACACTCACAATTTCATGGATGGCTTCATTATGGACCTGTTCCAGAAGATCTCGAAATAGAGAAATATGGATGTAGATATATATTTCCAGATGTAGTCTTTGCTGCTGTATTTGAAGATGAGACAGGTTTTGTTATATATAAAGATTTGGAAAAAACAATTAAGGAAATAGAAAGATTCTCAAAGAAAGACGCAAAAACGTATAGAGAAACATTTCATGAATTTAAAGAATTAAATAGGATATTCGTTAACTCATGGTTCAATCCTCCTGCTTCATATTCAGAAATGTTTACACCACTGGAAGGAACGGAGGAGGGACAATGGATAATAAGGGATATGCTTGCCAACGTGGGGGTTATTGCTAATAATACCTTTGAAAGTGAGAAATTAAAAACTGCAATCTTATACATGGCTATTCAGGGAGCTAATCTTGTTGACATGAATACAACCGGAACTATGTATCATATGTATGTTATGTATCATGAAAGACCATGGGCAATAGCAGAAGGGGGATCAAGAAGTCTACCCCTTGCCCTGTCAAGGTTTATTGCAGCCCATGGAGGTGTTGTTCAGGCTGGCAAAGATGTTACAAAGATAATAATAGAGAAAGGGACAGCAGTGGGAGTCGAATGTGCTGATGGTGAAAGGATAATGACAGAGAAGGCTGTGGTATCGAATGTTGCTGCACCAGTAGCTGTGCTTGAATTAATAGGAGAAGAATATTTATCATCAAATACAATAAGGGGCGCAAAGGGATTCGAATGGGATAGGAATACAGCTGCTATATTCTATCTGGCATTAAATAACCCGATTGATTATAAATCAGCTAAGTGGAATCCAGATGTAAACAGAGCATTGGGAGTGGGGGTTGGCTTTGAGTCTGTTGAAGATTTTCAGAGATTAGCTAATGAGATAAAGGAAAATAAAGATTTAAGCAAACCTGGTGGATTTACAGCTAATTTCACTCTTTATGATCCTTCGCAGGCTCCACCTAATAAACATTTAGTAGATATGTGGTATCTATGTTGTTATGATCTTGATGGTGATGTCAAGAATTGGGATTTAAGAAAGGAAGAGATTATGGATAGAATAACAGCTGCATGGAGTAGATATGCCAACAACCTTAATAAAGAAAATATATGGGGGCGATGTATATATACGCCCTATGATATAACAAAAAATTATCCAAATATGATAAAGGGCTCTATGATGCTTGGAGATGTATCTATGTATCAGATGTATAACTATAGACCATGGCCTGGTGCAGCAAACTATAAGATAAAAGAACTATCAAACTTATATTTAACCGGAGGAACAACTCATCCTACAGGGGGTGTTCATTGTGGTTGTGGATATAATACGGTTAATCAGATTGCAAAAGATTTAAATATAAGAAAATGGTGGGAAAGATGAGATTAAGTAATAAAGTGGCAATAGTAACTGGGGCAGGGTCTGGAATAGGTAGGGAGACAGCCCTAAAGCTATCAGCTGAAGGAGCAAAGGTTGTTATTGCAGAAATAATAGAGGATTCCGCTAATGAGGTGGCAAGAGAGATAGGAAAGAACGGCTTTCCAATTAAAGTAGATGTTACAAATGAAGAGGATGTAAAAAAAATGGTTGGTGAAACTATTAAAAAATTTGGAAGTATAGATATCCTTATAAGTAATGCAGGTATACATGGAGATATGAAGCCTATAGATAAGATGAGTGTAGAAGAATGGAATAAGATTCACAAAGTTCATATGAATGGGACATTTTTAACCTGTAGAGAGGTTTCTAAAGTAATGATGGAGAAGAGAGCCGGCAAAATAGTAACTATATCATCTGTTGGGGTTAAACTCAGACATCCATTAAATCTTCCCTATGTAGCCGGAAAAGGAGGCATTGAAGCATTTACAACATCGCTTGCGGTATATCTTGGACCATATAATATAAATGTTAATTGTATTGCGCCCGGATTTATTGTAACCCCAATGTGGAAAGATCTTGGAGGTGAGGATGGGGAATTTGCAAAATCTATACTTTCTTTTATTCCTCTTGGGAGGAAAGGATACCCAAGAGATATAGCTAATGTAATTGCATTTCTTGTATCAGAAGATGCTAATTATATAACTGGGCAGGTTATTCATGTAAATGGAGGACTTGTATGAAGAGTTATGTCATAGGAATAGATACCGGGGGAACATTCACAGACACAGTTATTGTAGACAATGAGGGAAATATAGCAATTGGTAAGGCTTTAACAAATTATAAAGATTTTAAAGAGGGTGTAGTTGCTTCTCTCAAGAACTCCGCAGAAAAGATAGGTGTAGATTTGGAAGATATATTAAAGAATGCCATCTTCGTTGGTCATGGAACAACCCTTGGAACAAATGCAGTTATAAATAGAAGATTTGCAAAGGTAGGATTTTTAACAACCATAGGTCATGAGGATGCAATTTTGATAATGAGGGCTGTTGGGAGAACAGATGGTTTAAATGAACTTGAGATAAGACATCAGGCAACATGCAGGAAACCTGAACCTATTGTTCCAAAGCCTTTGATAAAGGGAATCGTGGAAAGAGTTGATTGTTTTGGTGAAATAGTGGTTGAGATGGATGAAACCCAGGCTGAAAAAGCTATTGATGAATTAATAGAAGATGGTGTTGAAGCAATTGCTATATCACTCCTATGGGCCTTTGCAAATCCAAAGCATGAAATTAAATTAAAAGAGATAATAAATAAGAAATATCCTCATATATACGTTGCGGTTTCCCATGAAATGGTTCCACTAATAAGAGAATATGCAAGAGGAATGAGTGTCATAATAGATGCAGCCATAGGAAGACTTATGGAGAATTACATAAATTCTCTTAACAATGAACTTATGAATAAAGGATTAAGATATCCTATAAGTATAATGCAGGCATATGGAGGTGTTACAAGTTCGGCTACAGCAAGGCCTATATCAACAATAGAGTCTGGACCAGCAGGGGGGGTTATAGGAAGTAAGTATTTAGGAGAAATGTCAGAAATTAGGAATATTGTTACTACAGATGTTGGAGGAACGAGTTTTGATGTAAGCATAATAAAGGATAATGAATGGTTTTACGCAAGGAATCCTCTTGTTGATAGATATAGGGTTGCAATACCTATGATAGAGATAACGTCCATTGGAGCTGGAGGTGGAACGATAGCAAAGATAGATCATGCAACAGGTGGATTAATGGTTGGACCTGAAAGTGCTGGATCTCATCCAGGTCCTGTATGCTATAATTTGGGAGGTGAGGAACCAACAGTAACAGATGCTGACCTCATATTAGGATATCTGAATCCAGAATATTTTTATGAAGGGAAACTAAAGCTTAATAAGGATAAGGCATTAAAAGTAATGAAAGAAAAAATAGCAAAACCTCTTAAAATGGATGTTTTTGAAGCTGCTTATACAATATATGGGATAATAAACTCGTATATGGCTGACAATCTAAGACAGTCAATTGTTGGTAAGGGATATGATCCAAGGGATTTTGTAATATTTGCCTACGGAGGAAATGGACCAATGCATGTTGGATCCTATGCAAGAGAGCTTGGTGTAAAAAAGGTATATATACCTCCTCAGGCCTCTGTATTTTCAGCATTTGGTATAGCTTCATCAGATGTTGTAAGGACATATAGATATAGTGAATTCCATTCCATGCCGGCTTCTCCTGATAAAATTAATGTGATATTTAATAGAATGGAAGAAAATGCTATAGAAGATATGTTAAAGGAAGGATTTACGAAAGAAGATGTTATTATAAAAAGAGAGCTTGATATGAAGTATGGAAGACAAGTCCATGAGGTTCCAATAGTAATAAAAAATGGTGAACTGAATGATAGAGATATGTTAAAAGTATCTGAGGAGTGGGAAAGAAAGTATGAGTCTATATATGGTAAAGGCTCAGGATATAAGGAGGCAGGTGTTCAGATAGTCTCATTTATGGTTACAGCAACATGTAGAACTGTAAAACCCCAAATAAGGAAATGCGAGGATAAACCGGTTTCTGATGCTTCAAGTGCTTTAAAATCAAAAAGGGATGTATATTTTTATAATAAATTCTTTGATACAGATATATACGGTTATGAGAAGTTAAGATATGGAAATATAATAAATGGTCCTGCAATAATTGAGGCTCCAACCACAACTGTGGTTGTTTTCCCGGATCAAAGAGTAATTATGGATGAATATAATAATATTGTGTTCAAGCAATTATGAGGAGGTAATATGGAAGAGGTTGATACCCTTACATATGAAGTGGTCAAGCATAAAATATGGCAGATACTTGCAGAGGGAAGGTCCGCTATGGAACTTGTATCCGGTTCTCCGGTAGTATGTGAAGCAAAAGAAGCAATGTATGCATTATATGATGAAAAGGGAGATACTGTGGCTTCTTCAGCAGGAATATTACTTCATGTTCTTGGCTCAGAAAACTTAATAAAAAGGATTATTGAGCTATATTCAGAAGAACCAGGCATATATGATGGAGATGTGTTTTTCTTTAACGATCCATATATAGGTGGGAATCATGTTCCTGATCAGGCATGTATTGCTCCTCTCTTTTTTGAAGGAAATTTAATGGGATGGTTAGCTGCTCTATTCCATACTCCGGAAGTAGGCTCTCTTGAAGTTGGTGGTATGTGTCCAAGAGCAACAGAGATATTTCATGAGGGGATAAGGCTTCAAGGGCAGAAGGTTATGGAGAAGGGTAAAATGAGAAAGGATACCTATGAACTTTTACAAAGGTCTGTTAGAGACCCAGTTGGTATTACTTTAGATACGAGAGCAAGGGTTGCAGGATTAAATGTAGGAAAGGAGAGAATTTTAGAGCTTGTTGATAAATATGGCTTGGAGAAGTTAAGATGGATATTTAATAAGATGATAATAGACTCTGAGAAAGCTGCAAGGGCCAAATTAGAAAAACTCCCAGATGGTAAATGGAGAGCTGTTACCTATCTTGATCACGATGGTCAAAAGTATAACCTAAAGAAATTATCAGTTACACTTATAAAAAAAGGAGATAAACTAACAATAGATTTTACGGGAACAGATCTCCAGAGTCCTGGAGCTGTAAATGCTGCTCTTCCAGGGACATACGGTCATATATTTTCTGCCTTATGCAGTCTGCTTTTCTGGGAAGAACAATGGAATAGAGGAATTCTTAATGCTGTTGAAGTTATCGCTCCAGAAGGAACGATGGTAAATGCAAAATGGCCTGCAGCAGTTGGGATGTCTCCTGCTTGGCCATGTTTAGCTGTTATGAATATGTTAGATGTATGTATTTCAAGGATGTTTGTAACAGTGGAGAAATATTATGGAGATCAAAACGCATCTTGGCAGACAAATACGCAGTATGTATTCTGGGTAGGACCAAATCAATATGGTAATATAGTCGGCTCAATATTATTTGACTTTTTGGCAAATGGCCAGGGAGCAGGGCCAACATTTGATGGTAATGACACAGCTGTTACTCAATTCACACCAGAAGTACAGGCTTCAGATATAGAGATGTACGAATTAACATCTCCATTTATATATCTATCACGAATTCAAGCACCGGATTCTGGAGGTCCAGGAAAATATAGAGGAGGGGCTGGCCTTGAAATAATATATATGGTACATAAAACGCCCGGTATAGATGTAGTAGTAATAGGCATGGGGAGGAAAACCAGCCTGGGTCCCGGTCTATATGGAGGATATGAAGCTATGGCAAGCCAGTTGGCTGTCATTAGGAATACAGATGTATATGAATGGTTTAAGAATAAGAAAATCCCTACTACCTATGAAGATTTGCTTAATCTTAAAGGAGATCCTATTCCAGATTGTCCTCCTATGTTGCCATCAACCCATCTTAAGCCTGGAGATATAATATATATTGCTGGAGGTGGTGGAGGTGGATATGGTGATCCTATAGAAAGGGCCCCCGAACTCGTTCTTAAGGATGTTATAAATCAATTAACCTCCATGGAATACGCAAGAGATATATATGGTGTTATAATAAAACCAGAGGCTTCGGGGATAGTAAGATATGCAAATATTAGGAGAAAATTAAGAATAGATTATGAAGCTACTGTCAAAAGAAGGGAAGAAATAAGGGAAGAGAGAAGAAGGAGGGCTAAATGAGGATACATGAATATCTTGAGATAGATGAAAATAATAAGATAAAATGCATGAAGTGCGGACATATATTCTGTAATGCTAATGAGAATTATAAACTTTATGCATTGAAATGCGAAAGAGAGGGTTCTGAAATTGGTAAAAGAATGGTTCAATATTCTGAGTATGTTGTATATCATGAATTCTATTGTCCTAAATGTCTTACCATGCTCTCCGTAGATGTTCTCCCTAAGGGCCATCCACCTCTATGGGATATTGAGATAGAGTTAAAATAAATTATAATAATCCTTTACTAATCTTTTTATACTATATTAGTAAAGTGAACGTAATCCATAAACATAGAAGAGTTGTAATATTTTTAATAACTTTAATTTCCTATAAAAACTAAATTTATTGAGTCTTATTTTATAAAATATATATTTAATTATATGCAATTACACGAAGTTATAATAAGTATGAGGCCAAAGCAGTGGATAAAGAATCTATTTATATTTGCTGGATTGCTCTTTTCTGAAAATATATTTAACTTCCCACTTCTTTATAAAACATTAATAGCTTTTATCTCCTTTTCTATCCTCTCAAGCTCCATATATATAATAAATGATATGTTTGATATAGAGGAAGATAGAAGACATCCGATTAAATCAAAAAGGCCTATACCTTCAGGAAAGCTAAAGATATCTTATGCAATAATATATTCCATATTGTTACTAATATTATCTCTATCTATATCTTATCTACTTGAGCCTCTATTTCTCATTATCTCAATAATATATCTGATAATCCATA
Organism: uncultured Thermodesulfobacteriota bacterium; assembly: GCA_964501575.1. Classification (GTDB taxonomy): domain Bacteria; phylum Desulfobacterota; class CAZCTP01; order CAZCTP01; family CAZCTP01; genus CAZCTP01. Next base: position 14,082 of record CAZCTP010000040.1, on the reverse strand, counting down.
TACTCTACTCTATAATCTTAAAAAATATTTTTATAATAGACCTATTTGCTATAGCTTTTGGTTTTGTTTTAAGAGTTGTTGCTGGAACTGTAGTTATACATGTAGATATATCTCCCTGGCTTTTAACATGTACTATTCTCTTATCTTTATTTATAGGATCAGGAAAGAGGAGAAGCGAACTTAATATATTAGAGCTAAAAGCAAAAGAACATAGAGAGGTATTTAAAAAATATACTACCTACCTATTAGATCAGATGATATCTATTGTAACAGCATCTACAGTAATAGCATATATTCTTTATACTCTATCAGAAGAAACAATAAATAGGTTTGGGATGGGAATGATATTTACAGTTCCTTTTGTATTATATGGAATATTTAGATATTTATATCTTATATATGAAAAAAATGGAGGTGGAAATCCTGAAAATATGCTTCTTACTGATAAGGCTTTAACAATTGATATATTATTTTGGATAATATCTGTTATAATAATAACATATATTTAGAATGGAGACTGTAATATTATAAAGGAGGTTAAGTATGGTAAATGTAGGAGAAAAGGCATTAGATTTTGAGCTTCCAAGTACTATAGGGAATAAGATAAGGTTATCCAATGAGATAGGGAAATTTCCTATTGTTTTACTATTTTATCCTCTTGATTGGAGTCCAGTATGTAGTAATGAAATATGTTCAATAAGGGATAGTATAAAGGAATTTGAGGAGCTAAATGCAAAGATATTTGGAATAAGTGTAGATAGTATATTTTCCCATAAAGCCTGGTCTAAAAATCTTGGATTGGAGTTTCCTCTATTAAGTGATTTCAATAAAGAAGTAAGTAGATTATATGATGTTCTACACGAGGAAATTCTTGGACTTAAAGGAATATCTAAAAGATCTGTATTTATTATAGATAATGATGGAATTATAAGATATAAATGGGTTTCAGAGGACCCATCCCAACTCCCAAACATTGGAGAGATTAAAACCATCTTGAAAAGATTAAGACCTTAAATCTTTAGAGAAGCGAGAATTTACCTCCTTCTTCAAAAATTCTAATATATCAGAAGTAGTAGAGAGTTTAAGAATATTATCTACTATTTCTTTTGTCTCTTTAAATACAAGTGACCTTATAACCTTCTTTATCCTCGGTATTGAAATAGCATTCATACTTAATTCATCAAGTCCAAATCCAATAAGAATAGGTATATAATCAGGTTCAGCTGCCATCTCTCCGCATATTCCCACTTCAATTCCATTATCTCTTGCAGCATCTACAACATTCTTTATCATTCTTAATATTGCTGGATGAAGGGGTTCATATAGATAGGAAACATTTTCATTGACCCTATCAATTGCTAATGAATACTGAATGAGATCGTTCGTTCCTATACTAAAGAAATCCACCTCCTTTGCTAAAACATCAGCCATTATAACTGCTGATGGTACCTCAATCATTATTCCTATCTTAATATTTTCATCAAAGGGTATTCTCTTTTTAAATAATTCGGATTTAACTTCATTAAGAATCTCTTTAGCTTTAATGATCTCAGGCAGACCTGAAACCATAGGGAACATTATTCTTAGGTTCCCGTAAGCACTCGCTCTTAACATAGCTCTTAACTGAGTTTTAAATACTTCTATTTCCTTTAAACAGAACCTGATAGCTCTCAGTCCCATGGCAGGGTTCATCTCTTCAGCTAAATCTAAATGGGACAAGAATTTATCTCCACCGATATCTACTGTTCTTATAGTTGCAGAATAGGGTGCTACTTTCTCTACTACTCTTTTATATACTCTAAAATGATCCTCTTCCAAGGGATACTTCCCCCTATTCATATATAGAAATTCCGTTCTGTACAGACCTACACCCTCTGCTCCATGTTCAATTATAGATGGTATTTCTTCAACCATTTCTATATTCGCTGCTAATCTTATATTAATACCATCCTTTGTTTCTGCTGGAAGTTTGGCATATTTTAATAGTTTTCTTTCATAAGATTTAAACCTTACCCTCTTATTATGGTACTCTTTGATATCATTCTCAGTGGGATTGATAATAACCAGACCTTCGAGACCGTCTACAATAAGACTGTCACTATCTTTTATAAGATCTGTTGCACTTCTGAGCCCAACTACTGCTGGGACCTCTAAAGCTCTTGCCATAATTGCTGTATGTGAGGTTTTACCACCTATATCTGTAATAAACCCTAAGACTCTATCCTTAGACATACCGGCTGTCTCTGCTGGGGAAAGATCATAGGCAACAACTATCACATTATCCTCTGTTTGAATTAAGCTCCTTTCCCTCCTCCCGACTAAATTTCTGAGTATTCTATCTACTATATATTCTATATCCCTGACTCTTCCTCTTATATAATCTTCGTCAAAATTAGCAAATCCCTTCTTTATATTATCCAAAATTATACTTAAGGAACCTTCAGCATTTATTCTATTCCCTTTTATTAATGATATAGTCTCATCGATTATCATCTTATCCTCTAAGATCATAAGATGAACATCGATTATATCACTCACATGAATCTCTTTATTTTTAAGTTTATCTTTAATTCTTAAAAGCTGTTCTTTTGAAAGTTCTACAGCCTCCCTAAATCTATCTATCTCTTCATCAATCTTATTCTCAGGAATATGTTCCTTTATAACTCTTATCTTATTCCTATCAATAAGATATGCTCTTCCAATACATATTCCAGGAGATACCCCAATACCTTTCAATGTAGTAGAACCCTTTTCCATATTTACTCCTCTCCAAACCCATTATCAATTAGCTTACCTAATTCTTCTATAGCTTCTTCAGCATCTACGCCATTGACAATTATTGTAATCTTACTCCCTTTACCGGCTGCAAGCATGAGTACACCAAGTATACTCTTACCATTTACTTTCATATTTCCTCTTTTAATCTCTATATTGGATTTAAATTTATTAGCTGTGTTTACAAACACAGCAGCGGCTCTTGCATGAAGTCCCAATTTATTCTTTATTATAAAACTTTTACTTCTTTCTTTCAAGGATTGCTTCTCTTCTTAAGTATTTCACTTACTATATGTATACTCTCCTGTCCCGATATCTTAAGAGAATTAGCCAATTCCTTTACTCCTTTTATCTCTCTTGATTCTGCTAACTTTACAAGCATGGGGAGATTTAGCCCTGTTAAAACTTCTATCTCTCCATCTTCAAGGAATGAAAAACTTAAATTTGAGGGAGTCCCACCAAACATATCTGTTATTATTAATATTCCATCACCATCATCAACCTCTCTTATGGCATTAGATATCCATTCCCTTGCCTTATCAACATCATCATATGGATTGATAGATATCCCTATAACAGCTTTTAGCTCTCCAGTAATAGACTCCACAGTCTTGATAAACTCATCTGCTAAATTAGCATGCGCTACTATAACTACTCCAACCATATATCCTCCTCAGATCTTGTTTAGATCTCTATGCTTGATATTGAGATTGTATCCCTTGCTATCTATTAGTTCATAAAGTTCATTAACAATTGCTACAGATCTATGTTTTCCCCCAGTACACCCTATAGCTATAGTAAGATATAATTTCCCTTCTTTCTCATATAGAGGTAAAAGGTAATTAATAAGCTCTGAAAACCTTCTCAAGAAATTTTCTGTATCTTCATATCTCAACATATAGTCTGATACTTCTTTATCCATCCCCGACAAATCCTTTAGACTATCTACAAAATATGGATTTGGCAGAAAGCGTATATCCATTACTATATCGGCTTCGTAGGGTATACCATATCTATATCCAAAGGATTCTAATATAACCGTCATTTTTTTTTCAGGTTTTGAAAAATATTGATTTATTGTATCTTTTAATTCATGAACATTCATATTAGTGGTATCAATAACCTTATCAGCAGATTCTCTCAGGCTAGCTAATATCTCTCTTTCTAAAGAAATACCCTTTAGCGGAGACCCACTATCAGCCAGAGGATGACGGCGACGTGTTTCTTTAAATCTTCTTATAAGAACCTCATCGGATGCCTCAAGAAATAATACTTCTATTCTATATCCCTTTATTTTTAAATCTGAGAATATTAATGGAGATTCATTTAAAAAATCCCTTCCTCTTACATCCATAACAATTGCTATCCTTGTTATCTCTCTTGAAGACTGGATGCATAATTCAATGAATTTAGGTAAAAGTGTTACCGGGAGATTATCTATACAGAAAAAGCCAATATCCTCTAATGCTCTGATAGCAGTACTTTTCCCCGAGCCTGAAAGGCCAGTAATTATAACAATTCTCATTATTTCTCTGTTCATTATCCATTAATACTCTTTAAAAACTCGCTCAAAGTATCATGACCTGATTTCTTAAGTAGATAATTTCTTACAGCAATCTCAATAATTGTACTTATATTCCTACCAGGGCTTACTGGAATTCGAAAATGGGGAAGATTAATGCCTAATATATCATAATTCTTCTCATCCAATCCCAATCTTTCAATATTATCAATTGAATCCCAATGTATTAACTCAATGACAAGTTCAACCCTCTTTTCATTTCTAATAGAAGATATCCCAAATAAATTCTTAATATCTATTATTCCCAGTCCTCTTATTTCCATATAGTAACCCCTGTTATTCGGGGCACTACCAAATAAAAGATCGCGATTTTTCCTTTGAATTTCCACAACATCATCTGATACCAATCTATGCCCCTTTAATATCAAATCAAGTACGGCTTCACTTTTACCCGCCCCACTTTCTCCAATAACTATAACACCAACTCCAAATACTTCAACTAAATCACCATGAATAAATGTTATAGGTGATAATCTATCCTCTAAGAATTTTGTTATTCTCTCTATAAATAAACCTGTTTCAAGCTTTGTCTGAAAAATAGGGATTCCAAGGGAAGAGGCTTCATTTATTAATGTCTCCGGTGGAGTAATATTATTGGTTACTATAAAAGAAGGAATCTCATATTTCAATATTCCCTTTATAGCTCCTATCTCCTTTTCCTTTGAAAGTGTTTTAAGATATAGAGTTTCACTTCTCCCAAAAATCTGGATTCTACCTGGATGTATTCTATCAGGGAGAATTAAAGCAAGTCCTAATTTTTGAATCTTAGGAACTCTTACCTTTTTAGAAAGACAATTCTCCCCATTTATTAATCTTAAAGAAAGTCCGTATTCTTCATCATTATTTAAATCTGCGGCGGTTATATATCTATCAATAACCTGTATCCTCCTCTATCATTACTTTATATATCTCTTTTCTTGAAGTAGATCTTAGGATTCTCTCTCTGATATTAATATTCTTAAGAAGTCTAGAAATTCTTGCTAATATTTTTAAATATGTTCCAGATACATTGTCAGGTAATAGAAGTAGAAAGAATATATGAGTCGGTTTACCATCCATTGCTTCAAAATCAATCCCTTCTATACTTCTACCAAAGGAAACAAGTATTCTATCAATTCCTTTATATTTACCATGAGGTATAGCTATACCTTCCCCTATTCCGGTACTTCCTAGCTTCTCTCTATCAAGTAATACCTTGAGAGCTAAATCTTTATCTATCATATCATCTACCCTATGAACAACCTCAATTAATTCTTTTAATACATCTATCTTATTCTTTGAAACAAGCTCTGGTATAATTAATTCTTCTTTCAATATATTCTTTATCATCATAACAATCACTCTTTCGGCTCAATCAGTCCATAGTCTCCATCTTTGCGACGATATACTACATTTATTCTGTTTGTAGTAGAATTTTTAAAGACTAAGAAATTATTATTTAATAGATCCATCTGCATCACCGCCTCTTCCACAGACATAGGTTTAGCGTAAAAACTCTTTGACTTTACAATAGCTGGTTTTTCTTCTTTTTCAATACTTTCCTGAGATATAACTTTCATCCTTAAGCCTATACTTTCCCCTCTATTAATAAATTTTTTATTTCTTATTTTATCCTTATACTTTCTCAATCTATGTTCTATCTTCTCTATGACATTATCTATAGAGAATTGCATATCATTAGTCTCTTCCTCTACATTTATAACAATACCATTAATCAAAATAGTAACCTCTGCAATATGTCTAAATTTTTCAATAGATAATACTACATGAGCCTCAACAGGTTCACCAAAGTACTTATTAACCATCTTATTTAATTTTTTATTAACATAATCCTTCAGTGCATCATTGCCTTCCATATGTCTAAAAGTAACAGATAAATTCATAAAATTCCCTCCTAAAACATTCTTTTTCTTTTTGATGAAGGAAGTATTCCTATACTTTCTCTATATTTTGCAACGGTTCTTCTTGAAATCTTTATTCCTGATCTCTTTAGAATTTCTGATATCATATTATCACTTAGTGGCTTCTTGGGATTCTCTTTTGATATAATATCTTTTATTCTATTCTTTATCCATATTGATGTTACATGCTTTCCATCTAATCCCCTAATACCACTACTAAAAAAGAATTTTAGTTCGAATATCCCCTGAGGGGTTGATATATATTTGTTGGTTGTAACCCTACTAATAGTAGATTCATGCATATTTATATCATCCCCTACATCCTTTAATGTAAGAGGCTTTAGATATGCTATCCCCTTATCAAAAAACTCTCTCTGGAATTTTACTATACTTTCTGTTACTTTATATAAAGTAGTCTCTCTTTGATGAATACTTTTTATTAACCATACCGCAGCTGTTAATTTATTATGGATATAAGCTCTGACCTCTTCAGGATACGAGTTCTTACTTCTAAGAATTTTTAAATATAACGGATTTATCCTTAACTTTGGAAGGCCATCATTGTTTAATAATATAAAATACTCATCACCTAGTTTATATAAATAAATATCAGGTACAATATATTCTATTCTCTCTTTATCAAATTCGCTCCCCGGCTTTGGGTTCATCTGAGATATAATCTTTGCTACTTTCTCAACATCTTCCAAAGATACATTAAGAGTATCTGCTATTTTTTGATAATTTTTATCTCCTAAATCTGGTAAATAATTTCTTATTACTTCCTCTACAACCCCACCAGTTAAATTTAGATGTCTTGCCTGTATTAACAAACATTCCCTAAGGTCCCTTGCTCCAACACCTGGAGGATCAAATTCTTGGATTTTTTTTAAGACCTTCTCTACCACATCTTCTGAAGATTTAGTGCTTTCTGCAATTTCCTCTAAAGATGCTGTCAAGTAACCATTATTATCCATATTACCAATTATTCTTCTACCAATATCAATCTCTTCTTCATTTAATGAAGAAAGATTCAGTTGCCATAAAAGATGTTCAGATAAACTGGCCTCATTTTTAAGATAATTTTCATAGGTAAATTCTTTTTTCTCTCCTCCTACTTCCCTCACATTAGAATATGAAGCTCTATAATCTAAAAGATCTAATATGTTTTCTTCGATGGTTTCTCTCTCTTCAAGTAGAGGATTTTCTTTAAGTGATTCTTCAATATAATCTTTAAGTTCAAGTCTTGATAACTGCAAAATCTTTATAGCCTGTTGTAATTGAGGTGTTAATATGAGCTGTTGAGTCAACTTTACATTCTGCTTTACACTTATACTCATAGTCTAAACTTATCTCCTAAATATATCTTTCTTGCCTTTTTACTCTTTGAAATCTCTTCAGGAGTCCCCATTTCTAATATGCTTCCGTCGTTTAGTATATATGCTCTGTCACATATTCCCAATGTATCTCTAACATTATGATCTGTTATCAGAATACCTATATTCTTAGACTTAAGGTTTATTATTATATTTTTTATATCCTCAACTGCTATGGGATCAATACCAGCAAAGGGTTCATCAAGTAGCATAAAGAATGGAGAGATTACAAGAGCTCTTGTAATCTCAACTCTCCTTCTCTCTCCTCCAGAGATTGAATATGCTTTGTTTTTTGCAATATTAGATATTCCAAGTTCCTTTAAAAGTATATTTAATCTATTCCTTCTTTCCTCCTCTGATAGCTTCAATGTTTCTAATATAGCCACTATATTCTCTTCAACTGTAAGCTTCCTGAATATAGATGGTTCTTGAGGAAGATAGGTAATTCCTTTCCTTGCCTTTATATACATAGGATAATCTGTGATATCCTCATCATCTAAAAATACTCTTCCGTTATCTGGTTTTGTTAGCCCCACAACCATATAAAATGTTGTAGTCTTACCAGCTCCATTTGGTCCTAAAAGTCCAACAACCTCCCCAGATTTTATATCTAAACTAACATCATCTACAACCTTCTTATTTTTATAAGACTTTGTTAACCTGATAGCTCTTAGAGCATGCATTATTCCTTTATCTCCTTCTTGGGAGCAATAATCCCTCTAACACTCCCTTCTACTAATACCCTATCTTCATCTATGAGGAATGTTATTTTATCTCCTGAAATAAAATCTTTACCCTGCCAGATTTTTGGCTCTTCTGTTAATACTACAGTCTTTTTTATATTATCAAACACAGCCCTTCTACACGTGGCGACTCTGTCCCCCTTTGTTATCTTCACATCTCCAGTAGCAACCACCTTCTTTATATCCCTCCTATTATCACTATAGGTTGCCACTATCTTATCGCTATATATTGTCATATCTTCTTGTTTAGCTATGACATTGCCTATAAATGTTATAGTTTTATCCTTATTATTTAGTTCTAGTCTATCAGAGGTAATATTTATAGGCTTATCACTCGATAGTTTGAATTTATCCTTTTTTTCAGCTCCAGAGGAAAATAAAGGTATTAGAATTAAAAGAATAAATAATATTATACCCTTTTTTTTCATAAATTACCTCACAATTTCAGTTTTTACATTCTTTAATAAAATAAGCTTTTCCTTATTTATATCTATTAAAATCCCCTTCCCTACAATCTTAACATTTGGTCCTTTAATATACACCATATCATTTCCGAATATCACTCTCTTTTTAGAATCATAGCGGAGGGAGCCTGTCTTTAATATATATCCTCCATCAAGTGTGGCAACTATATTCCCTTTTGCATCCATATCCTTCGTATCATCCTTCATTTCTCCTTTCTCTCCAGTTAGAATATGCTTTTTCCCACTCTTTGTGAAGAATGATACCTTGAAATTATTAAAAACTGTTATCTTCTTATTTTTAATGTGATCAGCAGAATCTGCAACCAGTTCCCAGAGCTTTACTCCTTTTTTTATCTCAATATAATGAAGGCTCTTAATGCTTAAATCCACTCCCTTTTGTATAGGTCTTACAATTTCCTTTTTCCTTGATTTCCAATTTAAAGTTATTATTACGCTACTTATTAAAACAATCATAAATATTGCAAATAATATGATACCCTTTATTTTATTCATCTAATTAAAATATCTTTTAACCACTTCATCCCATCTATTCTGAGATTTTAAAATAAGTTCTGTGACCTCTCGAACCGCTCCATCTCCTCCTCTTCTCTTAGTAATATAGTGTACATATCTCTTTATATCATCAATACTATCGGCTACAGCAATAGCAAATCCCACTCTACGTAAGATAGGCAGGTCCACTAAATCATCACCTATATAACATACATCTTCATCCTTCAAATTCTTTTCTCTAAGAATCTCTTCGTATTTATCTATTTTTTTCAAAACTTTTTGATAAACTTCCCTAATTCCTAACTCTTTTGCTCTCATATTAACAATCTCTGATTCCCTCCCAGTAATTATTATTACATCTATACCTTCTCTCATAAGCATCTTTATTCCATGACCATCCCTTACATCAAATATCTTTGTCTCTATACCATTACTATTTATAATTATCTTCCCATTTGTCATAACACCATCAACGTCCAACATTAAAAGTCTAATCTTCTTAGCCCTTTCATCAACCACTATACAACACCAGCCTTTAATAGATCATGCATATGTATTATACCAACAGGCCTCCTTTCATCTACTCCACTATATACAAATAATGAGGTAATAGAATATTTCTCCATTATATTGAGAGCCTTAGCCGCCAGATCTTTTTTATCAATGCATTTCGGTTCTGTGGTCATTATATCACAGGCTCTCTTTTTAAGCAAATTATCCCCTTTTTGTAAAGCTCTTCTCAGATCACCATCAGTAATAACACCAACAAGATTCCCCTTCTCATCTTTAATACCTGTAATCCCTAATTTTTTTAGACTCATCTCTTCCAATACTTCAGGCATAGAAGCTTTTTCGTCAACCATAGGAATAGAATCTTGTACATGCATGAGATCTTCAACTTTAATAAATCTTTTACCAATGGTTCCACCAGGATGTAAAAATATAAAGTCCTCCTTTTTAAAATCTTTTTTTATCAATAATGCTATAGCAATAGCATCTCCGAGGGCCAAAGTCGCTGTAGTAGAAGCAGTTGGTGCTAATCCTAAAGGACAAGCTTCTTCTTTAATATTTATGTCAAGTATAATATCCCCCATCTTTGCAAGTGTTGAATTTCTATTCCCTGTTATAACAATTAAGGGTATTCCCATTCTCTTTATTATAGGTATAATTCTTTTGATTTCCTCAGTCTCGCCGCTATTTGATACAGCTATTAGAACATCCTTCTTTGACAACATTCCTATGTCTCCATGAATTCCTTCTGCTGGATGTAGAAAAAATGAGGGAGTTCCAGTGCTTGACAAAGTAGATGCTATCTTTCTACATATAAGCCCTGATTTGCCCATACCCGTGAGTATAACCTTACCTTCGCAATTTGCTATAGTATCTATAACCTTCACAAATTCTTCATCTATCCTATCTATAAGAGAGAGGATCGCTTCAGATTCAATTTTTATTACTCTTTTAGCTTCTTCAATTATTAACATTTTACTATCCTATCTATCTCCTTAAGTTTTATTAAAAGAGGCTTTAATAGCTCCAACTTTAATGAATTCGGACCATCACATAGTGCTTTATCAGGTGTAGGATGAACCTCCATAAATATTGCGTCAACACCAACCGCAACAGCAGCTTTTGCTAAATATTCAATATACTCCCTTTCTCCCCCGGATGATTCACCAAGACCAGGGAGTTGGAGACTATGAGTTACATCAAAAACCACAGGGAATCCAAATTTTCTCATTATTACAATAGATCTCATATCAGATACTAAATTATTATATCCAAATACTACTCCTCTTTCTGTAACCATTATATTCTTATTCTTTGAAAAATAGAGAGCTTTTTCTATAACATATTTTACATCCCAAGGAGCCATAAATTGCCCCTTTTTAATATTTATTACCTTCGCTCTTTTTGCAGCCTCTGCAATAATATCTGTCTGTCTACACAGAAGTGCAGGTATTTGAACAACATCAAGAATCTCGGAGGCGATTTTCACTTCGTTAATACTATGAATATCAGATAAAACAGGTATATTAAATTTTTCTTTAACCATATTTAATATTTTCAATCCTTTATTAATACCTGGTCCCCTATAGGATTTTATTGAGGTTCTATTTGCCTTATCATATGAAGATTTAAATATTAATGATATTCCTACTGATTCGGATATCTCTTTCAATCTTCCAGCTATATATATTGTCTTCTCTTCATCTTCAATAACACAGGGACCAGCAATCAGAATAAAGGGATTATTCCCACCTATCTTAAAATTATTAATGAATATTTCTTTTACCAATTTTTCCTTCCTTTTTCTTCAATTTATGAAATTCAAGAGAAGCTTTGATAAATGATTTAAATAAAGGATGGGAATTCATAGGTTTTGATTTAAACTCAGGATGGAATTGAGTTCCTAAAAACCATGGATGGTTCTTTATTTCTATAATCTCTACCAGATTTCCATCCGGAGATAGTCCACTTAATACAACTCCCTTTCTTCTAAATATATTTCTATATTTATTATTAAATTCATATCTGTGACGATGACGTTCTATTATTTTATCTACCTTATAAGAGTTATAGGCTAAGGTTTTTTTCTTTAATACACATGGATATCCACCAAGCCTCATCGTACCACCTTTATTGATAATATCCTTCTGATCCGGCATAAGGTCTATAACAGGGTGCTCTGTATTGCTATCAAATTCTCTACTATGGGCGTTACTAAGTTTACAAACATTTCTTGCAAATTCTACAACCGCCAATTGCATACCAAGACATATGCCAAAGAATGGTATTTTATTATCCCTGGCATATCCAATAGCACTTATTTTCCCTTCAATTCCCCTCTCCCCGAATCCACCTGGGACCAATATCCCATCAACATTGGAGAATAATTCATCAAGATTGTTATTAAGAACATCTTCTGCCTCTATATATTTTAATCCTACTCTACATTCATTAGCGATTCCTCCGTGAATTAATGATTCGGTCAGACTTTTATAAGACTCCTTTAATCCTACATATTTACCAACAATTGCAATATTCACACTATTTTTTGAATTATTCATCTTATTTACAATTCCATACCATTGACTTAGATCAGGCTCTCTTGTCCATATATTCAATAATTCCACAATCTTATTATCCAACTTTTCCCTATGAAATGCAATCGGTATCTCATATATACAATTTACATCCTGAGCTGTTATTACAGCATCTATATCTACATTACAAAATAGAGCTATCTTTGCTTTCAATTCTTTTGAAAGAGGATGTTCCGTCCTACATAATAATATATCAGGCTGTATACCTATTTCTCTCAATTCCCTAACACTATGCTGAGTAGGTTTTGTCTTCTGCTCACCTGCTGCCTTTATAAATGGCACAAGGGTTAAATGAATATATATTACATTTTCTTTCTTTATATCTGATTTAAACTGTCTTATAGCCTCTAAAAAGGGAAGGCTCTCTATATCTCCAACTGTTCCACCAATCTCAACAATAACAACATCAACCCCCTTTGAAACTTTTAAGATATTTTCTTTTATCTCATCTGTAATATGAGGAATAACCTGAACAGTTTTGCCAAGGTATTCTCCTCTCCTCTCCTTAGAAATAACACTATCATATATCTGTCCGGTAGTAACATTATTCAATCTACTCAATTTAACATTCGTATATCTCTCATAATGACCTAAATCCATATCTGTCTCAGCGCCATCTTCTGTTACAAATACCTCTCCATGCTGAAATGGATTCATTGTCCCGGGGTCTACATTTATATATGGATCAAGCTTCTGAAAGGTTATAGTTAGCCCTCTGCTTTCTAATAATGCACCAATAGAAGCAGCAGAGACTCCCTTTCCAAGTGATGATACAACTCCACCTGTAATAAATATAAATTTTTTCTTCATTTCCTCATAATATATTCAACTTTTTTTATATCTTCCTCTGTATCCACACTTATTGGATCATAATCTGTATTTACAACTTTAATCTTATATCCATTTTCTAAAATCCTAAGTTGTTCTAATTTTTCCGCCTCTTCTAAAGGAGTCGGCTTCATCTTTGTAATTTTCAAAAGAAATTCCCTTTCATACAAATATATTCCTACATGTTTATAAACAACCTTATTAATTGAACTCCTATAATAAGGGATAGGAAATCTTGAGAAGTAAAGAGCAAAATCATTGGAATCTGTGACAACTTTAACAACATTAAAATCATTTATATCTGATTCATTTATAATTAATCTCTTTAAGGTTACCATCTTTATAGAAGAATCATTGATAACAGGTTGAATAATTTCTTCAACTATCCCGGGATCTATTAGGGGCTCATCTCCTTGAACATTAATAATATATGAAGAGTTAATATTTTCTGCAACTTCTGCTACTCTATCTGTTCCTGTTTTATGGAAAGGTGAAGTAAACACAACCTCTCCACCGAATTCTTTAACCGTATCATAAATTCTCTTATCATCAGTAGCTACTATAACTCTTTCTAAAAAAGGAGATTTTGTAACTCTTTCATAAACACGTTGAATCATAGGCTTACCATTTATTACAGCCAATGGTTTGCCTCTAAATCTGGTAGATCCATATCTTGCTGGTATTATAGCAACAGGCTTCATATTTAAAATATATCAGATTTATATTTATTGTCAAGAAAGAGGGTTGGAAACTAGAACTTTGGCAAATTTATTTTAAGAAAAGACCAAACAAAAAT
>CAZCTP010000039.1:0-25397 GCA_964501575.1 uncultured Thermodesulfobacteriota bacterium | reverse complement strand
GGAGCTTTTTCATTGGGTGGTGGAAGACTTGGACCAGATTTAACAGATGTCTATGAGAATTACGGGGATGAAGGATTTTTAATGGCTCTTTCTGAAATTCCCTTTCCGACCATGGAGCCTATCTATAAAAATAAACCCCTTGGAAAGGATGAAATAGAAGATATAAGCTATTTTTTAAAAAACTTAAAAGAATCAACAAATAAAAGAGAGAGAAATCCTATTCTATATGCAATCTCTGGTTTTATTATATTATTTTTTCTTCCCCTATTAATATGGAGGAATAGGAATTATGGTGTACGTAGGAGTCTTTTAGAAGGAGGAAAGTGAAATGGGATGGATTAAAGATATTATCTCGCCGAAGCAAAGAGGATGGGAGGAGTTTTATAGAAACAGATGGCAGTATGATAAAGTTGTAAGGAGTACTCATGGAGTCAATTGTACAGGAGGATGCTCATGGATGGTTCATGTTAAGGATGGAATTGTTGTATGGGAACTCCAGGCAACCGATTATTATGGACTTGGGAAAGGAATACCTCCTTATGAACCAAGAGGCTGTCAGAGGGGGATATCTTTTTCTTGGTATCTCTATTCACCAATAAGAGTTAAATATCCATATATAAGGAGAGCCCTTATTGATTTATGGAAGGAGGCAAAAGAAAAGAAAAAAGATCCTGTTTCCGCATGGACTTCAATTGTTGAAGATGAAGATAAGAGAAGAAGATATCAGAACGTAAGAGGAAAAGGTGGATTTGTGAGAATAAAATGGGATGAGATCCTTGAAATAATTGCAGCATCAACTATTTACACAGTTAAAAAGTGGGGGCCTGATAGAGTTGTAGGTTTTTCACCTATTCCTGCTATGAGTATGCTTTCATATTCATCAGGGGCAAGATTCTTAGAGCTTTTAGGAGGTGTATGTCTCTCATTCTATGATTGGTATTGTGACTTACCTCCTGCATCACCAGAAATATGGGGTGAACAGACGGATGTAGGGGAAAGTGCTGACTGGTATAACTCAAAGTATATTGCTGTTATGGGTTCCAATCTAAGTATGACAAGAACTCCTGATGTCCACTTTGTGGCAGAGGCGAGGCATAATGGAACAAAACTCATTGTATTTTCTCCTGACTTCTCCCAGGTTTCAAAGTATGCTGATTGGTGGATTCCTATTAATGGAGGACAGGACGGTGCCTTTTGGATGGCTGTAAATCATGTTATTCTAAAGGAATACTATCATGAGAAAAGGATAGATTATTTTGAGGATTATATAAAGAAATATACAGATGCATCCTTCCTTGTTATCCTTGAAAAGAAGGGAGAAGATTTTAAAGCGGGTAGATTTTTAACAGCAAGTCTTATATCTGAATATAAAACAGAAGAGAATTCTGATTTTAAATTCCTTACTTTTGATAAGAACAAAAATAAGGTTAGAATGCCTCTTGGAACTCTCGGTTTTAGATGGCAAAAGGAAAAAGGAAAGTGGAATCTCAAGATGAAGGATGGCAAGACAGGAGAGGATATTGATCCCCTTTTGAGTTTTATTGATTTAAAAGATGAAGTGTTACTTATAGAAATTCCTGATTTCTCAGATAATAAAATAATTAAAAGAGGTGTTCCTGTTAAGTATATAGAAACAGAAAATGGGAAAGTAGCTGTTACAACTGTGTTTGATTTACTTATGGCACAGTTTGGTGTAAAAAGGGGCATTGAAGGGGATTATCCTGAAGGTTATGGGGAAGATAAGCCATATACTCCCTTATGGCAGGAGAAATTTTCGGGTATTAAAGGTGATACCCTTATAAGATTTGCAAGAGAATGGGCAGAAACTTCTAACAAAACCGGGGGTAGGTGTTCAATAATCATAGGAGCAGGAGTTAACCATTATTATCATAACAACTTGATTTACCGAGCAGGAATTGTTGCTTTAATGCTTGCTGGATGTATTGGTAAAAATGGTGGAGGGCTTAATCATTATGTTGGTCAGGAAAAAATTGTTCCTATCGCTCCATGGTCACAGCTTGCCTTTGCCTTTGATTGGATAAGGCCTCCAAGGCTTATGAATACTCCTTCCTTCCATTATGTCCATTCGGATCAGTGGAGATATGAAGGAGAATTCAATGAATATTGTCCTGTTTCTGAGGATACAGATATTTCAAAGGGTCATACAATGGATATACAGGCTAAAGCAGTAAGAATGGGTTGGCTTCCCTTTTATCCCCAGTTCAACAAAAATCCGATTGATATAGTTGAGGAGGCAAGAAAAGATGGATGTAAGGATCAAAAGGAAATAGTAAATTATGTGGTTGAAAAATTAAAGAAGGGAGAGATTAAATTTTCTGTATCCGATCCTGATGCTCCAGAGAACTGGCCTAGAGTGTGGTTTATATGGAGGGGAAATGCTCTAATGTCCTCTGCAAAGGGACATGAATACTTTTTAAAGCATTATCTTGGAACACATTCCAATGTTATAGCAGATGAAATTGCAAAGGATAGTGTGAAGGAGATTGTATTTAGGGATAAAGCTCCAGAGGGGAAGTTTGATCTAATTGTTGATATTAATTTCAGGATGGACACATCAGCTATCTATTCAGATATCATTCTTCCCACAGCTACTTGGTACGAAAAGAATGATTTGAATACAACAGACCTTCATTCATTTATTCATCCTTTACAGGAGGTTGTTCCACCTTGCTGGGAATCAAAGACAGACTGGGATATATTTAAAGATATTGCTAAAAAGGTCTCAGAACTTGCTGAGAATCACTTTCCTGATAGGGTTCAGGATATAGTTTCGCCACCATTATTACATGATACTCCTGATGAACTTGCTCAAAGGGAGATTAAGGATTGGGCTAAGGGAGAGTGTGAGCCGATACCAGGTAAGACAATGCCGAAACTTATTATTGTGGAAAGGGATTATAAAAACCTCTATAAAAGATTTATATCTTTTGGTCCACTTGCTAAAAATATGGGTATAGGAGCCCATGGTATTTCGTGGAAGATTGACGATTTGTATGAAGAGCTTCTGAAAAACTATCCGGTTGAAGAATGGGGTGGAGAGAGATATCCATCATTAAAGAAAGATGTCGATGCAGCAAATGTTATTCTATACCTTGCTCCAGAAACAAATGGAGTTGTTTCTTACAGAGCATTTCAGGTTGAGGAAGAGAAGGTAGGGCTTCCACTTAAAGATCTGGTGGAGGGAGTGAAGGATGTGAGATATGATTTTGATAATATCGTGAGTCAACCAAGGAGAGTTTTGACAAGCCCATGCTGGTCAGGAATAACAAATAACGGAAGGGCGTATTCTTCATATTGTATGAATGTTGAAAGGTTTGTCCCCTGGAGAACGTTAACCGGAAGGCAACAGTTTTATATTGACCATCCAGGTTACATCGTATACGGAGAAAATTTACCCACATATAAGCCAAGACTTGATTATAGGATAATAGGCGATGTTACAAAGAGTGATGGTAATAGAGAGACTTTGCTTTTAAATTATCTCACTCCTCATGGTAAATGGCATATTCATTCAACATATTCTGATAATCTTAGAATGTTAACCCTATCAAGAGGGTGTGATCCCTTATGGATAAATAATAAGGACGCTGAAAAAATAGGAATTAAGGATAATGACTGGGTTGAGGTTTATAACGACCATGGTGTAGTTGTTACAAGGGCTGTTATTTCAGCAAGGATTCCCCAGGGTATATGCCTTTTGTATCATTCTCCAGAACGCACAATCTCTGTTCCAAAATCTCCTAAAAGAATGGGAAGAAGAGCGGGGGGACATAACAGCCTGATAAGAACAAGATTGAAACCTGTTTTAATGATGGGAGGATATGGTCAGTTTACCTGGTTCTTCAATTACTGGGGGCCAACAGGGGTAAATAGAGACACTTTTGTGTATGTAAGAAAGCTTATAGGGAGACCTAAGTTTTAAAAGGAGGGGAAATGGATGTAAGAGTCCAAATTTCAATGGTTTTTCATTTAGATAAGTGTATAGGTTGTCATACATGTAGTATAGCATGCAAGAATGTATGGACGGACAGAAAAGGTGCCGAGTACATGTGGTGGAATAATGTGGAAACAAGGCCAGGGACAGGATTCCCAGCTCTCTGGGAAGAGCAGGAAAAATATAGAGGTGGATGGGAAAAGAAGGGAAGTTCTTTAAAACCGAGGCTTCAAGGTAAAGTTAAAGGACTTCTGAATATTTTCTTTAATCCTTTTCTCCCGACTCTTGATGATTACTATGAACCGTGGACTTACAGATATCAAGACCTCTTTGATTCACCTGAGGGATATGACCAGCCAACAGCGAAACCTATCTCAATGATAACTGGAAAGTATATTGAGATTGAATCGGGACCCAACTGGGATGATGATTTATCAGGATCTTCTATATATGCGGAGAACGACCCAAACTTAAAAACCTTAAGTGAAGAAAAGAAGATTCTATTTGAGATGGAAAATATAGTCCATTTCTATTTACCGAGAATTTGCAACCACTGTTTAAACCCAACCTGTGTTGCTGTCTGTCCTGCTTCCGCAACTTATAAAAGGGGAGAAGATGGAATTGTTGTTACAAATCAGGATAAATGTAGGGCATGGAGGATGTGTATCTCTGGTTGTCCTTATAAGAAGACCTACTATAACTGGGGGACAGGTAAATCGGAAAAGTGTATTTTATGTTATCCAAGGATTGAAACCGGTCAGGCTCCAATGTGTTTTCACTCCTGTGTGGGAAGAATAAGATATATGGGTATTTTATTTTATGATGCTGAAAGGATTGAAAAGGTTGCAAGTGTGGACGAGAAGAAGCTTGTTGATTCTCAGCTTGATGTAATCCTTGATCCATTTAATGAAGATGTTATCAAAAATGCAAAGGAAAATGGGATAAAGGATGAGATGATTAGTTATGCACAGAATTCTCCAGTTTACAAATTTGTTAAAAAATTTGGAATTGCTCTTCCTCTTCATTCTGAATACAGAACACTGCCAATGTTATTCTATGTTCCTCCTCTACTTCCGGTTGTTGCAAAAAGAGAAGGGGATAAACTTGAGCTTGCAAAGGACTTTTTCTGTGACATGAAAAGTTTCAGACTTCCTCTGAAATATATGGCTTCTTTGTTTGCTGCTGGGGATGAAAAAATAATTGAAGGAGTCTATAAAAAGTTGATTGCTGTTAGGATTTATAGAAGATGGAAAGAAGTTGGTGATGTGGATAAAAAAGAAAAAGATAACTGTTTAAGAGCATCCAATCTGGATGAAGGGTCTGCAGAAGATATTTTTAAGCTCACATCCCTCACAAATTTTAACGAAAGATTTGTATTACCACCTCTATACAGGGAAGAGATGATTGAATCCTATTGTGAGCCTTATAAACATAAGACAGAGGCAGGTTTTGGATTCAGGAAAAAACCTGAGAGAAGATGGTAGAGGAAATCCTAAAAATTTATAAAAAGTTCTTTCTTTATCCGGATGGAGATATGGAGGGTTCTGCATTAAAACTTTCCGAACTCCTGAAGGGAATAGACTTGTTAGCGTATGAAGATTTTATGGAATTCAGGAAAGCTATTATACCTGGAGATATAGATACTTTAAGGGAAATATATACGATAACCTTTGATCTAAACCCTTCCTGTCCTCCTTATCTGGGTAATTATCTATTTGAGGATAGTTATAAGAAGGGTGATTTTATGGCTGGGTTAAGAAGAGTTTATAAGGATAATAATTTTGAATATGATGGGAAAGAATTGCCAGATCATTTAGCTATTGTTCTTGATTTTATTGCCTTTAAAGGGATTCAAGATCAAGAAGTAAGAATAATAATTGATGAAGCTATGTTCTTTTCCTTAAAGAAGATGGAAGAAAGGTTTAAGTCCGTAAATAATTCCTATAAGTTTTTAATAAAATCTTTAAAAGGATTTTTAGAGAGGAGGTTGAGATATGAATGATTTTGTAGTCTTTGGAGTTTTTCCCTATGTATCAATTTTTGTTGCTGTTTCTGTATCCCTTTACAGATATTTTAATGATAAATTCTCTTACTCAAGCTTTTCCTCGCAGTTTTTAGAAAACAAAAAGTTGTTTTTTGGGGCTATCCCCTGGCATTACGGAATTATTATAATTTTGCTCACTCATCTTTTTGTAGCTATCTTGCCCTCTCTTTCAAAGGGTATACTTTCAAATTTACTAAGATTATATATCCTTGAGATTACCGGCATATCCTTAGCCATTTTTGCATTTATTGGAATTTTAGTTTTAATCCTAAGAAGAATAACAGGATCCAGGGTTTTTGCAGTTACATCGAGTTTGGATTTCATACTCTTATCACTTCTTCTGCTTCAGGTTCTGACTGGGATTTACATTGCTATTTTCAAAAGATGGGGGTCTCTATGGTATATTGATACAGCTGTCCCCTGGTTATGGTCATTATTTAAGCTAAAGCCTGACATCAGTTATATAAAAGAATTACCCTTTCTCCTGAAGCTCCACTTTGCAAATGCTTTCCTGTTAGTGTTTGTATTTCCATTTACAATGCTTGTTCATATTTTTACTTTTCCAATTAGATATGTTTTAAGACCTTATCAGGTTGTTGTTTGGAACAGGAAAATAGGTTAAGGAGGTAAAAATGGTTAGAAATATTATTGAAGAATACAAATTAAAGGGAAATCCTAAGGAAGGGCTTATATCAGCAACTATAGGATTCTTTGTGGGATTTGCTGCTGTTGCACTTTATGGTCCAACAGCAAAGGAACTGAAGGATGTTATGGGAATTTCTGCAACTTTGATGGGTTTACTTGTTGCAGCACCTCAATTAACAGGTTCTCTTCTAAGAATTCCTTTTGGTGCCTGGGTTGATAAAGTTGGTGGGAAAAAGCCTCTTCTGACTCTTCTTATTCTTTCAATACTTGGAATGGGAGGCCTAACAATAATATTATTCTTATTCTATCCTGAAAATCTTACTATAAAGTTTTATCCTCTTATTATCTTTTTCGGATTTTTAAGCGGGTGTGGGGTTGCAACATTCTCAGTTGGTATTCCCCAGAGTTCCTACTGGTTTCCCCAGAAAAAGCAGGGTATAGCCCTTGGAACCTATGCAGGTCTTGGGAATACAGCTCCCGGATTCTTTACTCTTCTTTTGCCTATAGCTCTTGGATTCCTTGGGCTTGCTGGCTCATACCTTACCTGGTTTTTATTCCTGCTTTTTGGAACAACAATCTATGCAATAATTGCCCATGATGCCTATTATTTCCAGCTTATAAACAAAGGAATATCAAGGAATAAAGCGATAGAAGTATCAAAGGGGCTGGGACAGGAACTCTTTCCATCAGGAAAACTGATTGAAGCTCTAAAAATTTCAGCAAAGATAGGAAGGACATGGGCGCTTGTTTTCCTCTACTTCACATCATTTGGTGGGTTTTTAGCCCTTACAACATGGTTTCCAACCTACTGGAGAATATTCCATGGATTTGGTATAAAGATGGCGGGATTCTTAGGTGGCGTTGGATTTTCACTTCTTGCTTCATTTATAAGGGTTTATGGTGGTCATCTGAGTGACAGATTCGGTGGAGAAAGGATTGCAATTATGAGTTTTTCATTCGTTTTGTTTGGTTCTCTTGTTCTAATGTTTTCAACTACTTTCCTCCCTGCTTTAACAGGAGAGCTTTTGATAGGTCTTGGAATGGGCATAGCAAATGCGGCGGTTTTTAAACTGGTTGCAAAATATGTCCCAGAGGCAGTTGGTGGAGCGTCAGGATGGGTAGGTGGGCTTGGCGCATTCGGTGGTTTTGTTGTTCCTCCTATACTCGGTGCCTTTGTTGACAATATGGGTAATATCGGTTATGCAAAGGGATTTGTAGTTTACTTAATACTTGCAATTATGTGTATCTTGGTTTCCTTATATCTTAAGAAGAGGTCCAGTCATGAATAATTTACAGGTTTTTCGCGGAATAAAGATAAGAATTTTTGAGTTTCATATCATTTTGATTTATAATTAAAACCCTAATTATGTTATGGAGAGGGTAATCGGTCCTCAAAAAAATATTGATGAGAAGATAATATTTATATTTGATAAGATATCACAAATAATACATTCTTTGAGATGGAATGTTGGATTTAGAAATAATCTAACTCCTCTCCAGATCCAGATCATTACACTGCTTGCTGAAAAGCCTTCTTTAAAATCAGGAGTTAAGGAGATTTCAGATGAACTCGGATTATCTATGCCCACCATTTCTGATACTGTTAAGGTTCTATTAAGAAAGGGATATATAGAGATTTTGATAAATAAACTTGATAAGAGATATAAAGATATCTACCTTACCCAAATTGGTAAAAGATTCTTTGAAGATGAAATTCTAAAAGTAAGGGAAGAGAGTAAGAAAGGATTGGGTGTGCTGAAAGAGGAAGAAAAAAGAGAGTTTTTTATCTATCTTTTGAAAATAATTTCTGAATTTCAGGAGAAGGGGATTTTGAAGGTTGTAAGGATATGTCTGAATTGTGAGAATTTTATCTTTAACAGATATCCAGGAACAGAGAGACCCCATTTTTGTAAGTTAACAAATAGGAGGCTTGCTGAACATGAGTTTAAAGTTAATTGTGAAGGGAATATTCCAGGATTCAAATTTTCTCAAGACAAGGAAAATTAAAGGATGGATAAGCGATTTGTTTTTTTATTTTGACGTGATATAGAATTTTTAGAAGGCTAAGATATGGGAGATATATCTTAGTTACCCTGAAGAAAGTATTATTATGAAAGATGTAGTTAGAGTTATAAAGGATGATTTTATCAAGAGGATTATCCCCCCAAAAGTGAGTCTTAATATAAAGTTTATAATAGGTTGTAGTATTACTCTTATTGTAACACTTAGTATATCTTTCTATATTATTGATAAGCGTCAGGAGAAGCTTATCATGGAACAGGTAGAGAAAGAAGCGCGGGCTCTTTTTAAACAGATAGTAATTACAAGAAGATGGGTTGCAGACCATGGAGGAGTATTCGTGGAAAGACTTCCATGGATGAGACCCACACCCTATATAGATAATTCTGAAATAGTAGATCTAAGGGGGAAAAGATATATAAAAGAGGTTCCTGCAATGGTTACAAAGGAGCTCTCAAAATATTCAAGGGATAAAGGGCTCTATTGGTTTCATATAACCAGTCTTAAGCTTGTAAATCCTAAGAATGCTCCTGATGAGTTTGAAAGGAGGGCATTATTAAAGTTTGAAAAGGAGAATATAAAAGAGTTAATATCTATAGAGACCATCGATAATTTCAAATATCTGAGATATATATCACCGCTCTATATAGAAAAGCCATGTTTAAGATGTCATGGGAAACAGGGTTATAAGATTGGTGATCTGAGAGGAGCTATAAGCATAACCATTCCCATGTATAATACTTTTACTGAGATTTCAGCAAACAGGAAGAATATGTTTATTGCAATGATACTTACTATTTTTATCCTTATGTCTGTCATGTTCTTAATGATGAAGAAGTTAGTTCTTACTCCTGTTAGAGAGTTAAAGAGTTCTATAAAAGGGTTTTCAGAAGGCAATCCTCCTCCAACAAATAGATTGAAAACAGGCGATGAATTTGAGGCTCTTTATAATGCATTCTTAAATATGGCTAAGAAGATCACAGAATACCATAATTCTTTAAATGATAAGATTAAATCAGCTACAGAAAATCTGGAAGAGACAAACCGGAAGTTAATTGAAGTAAATCGTATTCTTAATGAAGAGAATATAAAAAAGTCTGATTTTATAGCAAGAGCATCTCATGAATTAAGAACACCGCTTACATCAATCAAGGGTGCAATGGATTATATATTAGCAAAACTTTCAGCACTTCCACCAGATAGGATAAGCTCATCATATATTGAAGAAATTTATATATTCTTTGATTTAATAAGGAAAAATTCTGAAAGATTAATTCGTATGGTAAATAATATGTTAGACCTTGAAAGAATAGAGATGGGGGTATCGGAATTGCATTTTACTAATACCGATCTCTCACAACTAATTGGAGAAACATTGACATATTTTCAGATAGAAGCTGACAGGAAAGGTATATCATTCCATACTAATATATCTGATAATCTTTATATCTATGCTGATGAAGATAGAATTAAACAGGTTCTCATTAATCTTCTGTCTAATGCTATAAAATTTAGCCCTCAAGATTCTGAAATAAATGTAAAAGCTTACCCTAATGGAGATTTTATAATCACTGAAATAAGGGATGAAGGCCCTGGTATACCTTTATCAGAACAAAAGAAAATCTTTGAGAAGTTTTACAAAAATGGGAATAAAGAGGGAAGTGGACTGGGACTTGCTATATGTAAGAGTATAATAGAAGCACATAAAGGTATAATTGGTGTTAATAGCCGAGAGAATAATGGAAGTTGTTTCTATTTTAAGCTACCCGTTTCATTTCGCAATAGGGATGAAACTGATAATGGTTTAATATTATAGTTTTTATAACAGATGTGAAATAATAGTCTATGCTAAATAAAAATATAGATTATACAATACTAATAATAGATGATGATCCTGATATATTAAAGGTTATCAAGGCAAATCTTGAGTTTCATAAATTCAATGTTATAACAGCAAACTCATGGAAAGAGGGGCAGAGAGTTATCTCAAATAGGGAGCCTTCTCTTTTAATACTTGACATTATGCTTCCTGATGGAGATGGAGTTGAGATATGTCGGATTTTAAGGAAACAGAATCCTTTGATGCCAATAATAATGCTTACAGCAAAGGATAAGATTTCTGATAAGGTTATAGGCCTTGAAAGTGGAGCGGATGACTATATGGTAAAACCCTTTGAGACTTTAGAATTAATAGCAAGAATAAAGGCATGTTTAAGGAGAGTTACCCCGGTGATGGAAGAGAAGATGGAGATAAAGGAACTATTTATTGACTATAAAAGAAGGGTAGTGAAGATCAAAGGCAAGGAGATAACCCTGACACCAAAAGAGTATGACCTTCTCTGCTTTTTAATTTCAAGGAAAGGGGAAGTGGTGAGCAGAGAAGAGATTAAAAAATATCTGTGGAAGGAATCAAAGATATATTCATGGAGTAGGGTTATTGATGTTCATATTCAGCACTTAAGAGAAAAGCTTGGAGATGATTTAGAATCACCTTCCTATATAATTACAGTTCCTACCATTGGATATAAGTTTAAAGATGATTAAAAGATTTAGAGATAAGGTTCAGATTTACAAAAAATTTACATTAATTTGACACCTAATTTACATGGACTCATGTAAAAATATTCTTAAAAGATATTTTGTTATCTTTAAGAATAGGGGGTGTTAAAATGGAAATTACCAGAAGAGATTTTATAAAAACATCTGCAGCAAGTATAGCCCTTGCTATGGCAGGGTTACCTGTAAAGGTATTAGCTGATTCTATTAAATATACAAGGTCTCAATGTAGATTTTGTGGAACAGGATGCGCTGTCCTTGTGGGAGTAAAGAATGGGAGAGTAGTTTCTGTAAAGGGTGATGCTTACAGCCCGATCAATTCTGGAAAGCTGTGTATGAAAGGGTATTCCTTACCCCATATTATGTATGGTAAGGATAGGTTGACAATACCTCTTGTGAGAAGGGAAAATGGTAAATATAAAGAGGTAAGCTGGGATGAGGCTATTAATCTTATTGCTGATAAATTTGTTGAATTGATTAAGAAATATGGTCCTGATAGTGTTGCTTGGTATGGTTCAGGGCAGAATACAACTCAAGAGGCTTATGCTGCAAATAAACTCTTTAAAGGGATTATCGGAACTGCCAATGTTGAAGGTAACCCAAGACTATGCATGGCATCAGCAGTAGGTGGATACTTAAATACCTTTGGTGCGGATGAACCTGCAGGCACTTATGATGATTTCGATATAACCGATTGCTTCTTTATTATAGGCTCAAATACTGCAGAACAACATCCGATGCTTTTCAGGAGAGTAATAGACCGTAAGAGTGCATATCCTGAAAGAGTAAAGGTAATAGTTGCTGATCCAAGGTATACACCAACTGCAAGATATGCAGATCTGCATCTTAAGTTTAAACCAGGATATGATATGTATCTTCTTAACTCAATGGCATATGTAATTGTTAAAGAGAATATGGTGTCCGAGGAGCATCTCGAGTATTGTAAATTTAGGATGGGACTTAAAACAAAAGGTAAATTCGTTGATTTTAATGATTATAAGTCGTTTCTTGAGGACTATGCACCTGAGAAGGTCGAGAACCTCGTTGGCGTTCCTGCTCCTTATATAATAAAGGCTGCAAGATGGTTTGGGAGAAGGGGATATGCTGCTTTAAGCATCTGGACAATGGGTCTTAATCAAAGAACAAAAGGAGTCCATCTTAACTGCCAGGTTCATAATCTACATTTACTTACAGGGAAGATAGGAAAACCAGGGTGTGATTCACTTTCTTTAACAGGGCAACCAAATGCCTGTGGAGGGACAAGAGAACAGGGGGGGCTTAGTCATATACTGCCAGGACATCGGGCAATAGTAAATCCAAAGCATAGAGCAGAAATTGCAGAGATATGGGGAATTCCTGTAGAATGGTTACCTAAAAAACCAACTGGTCCAGCAGTAAATATGTTTATGAGACTTGTTAAAGGAGATGTAAAGGCAATATGGATTAATACAACAAATCCTGGGCAGAGTTTACCAAATTTATCTCTGTATAGAGAAGCTATGAATAAAGCCTTTACAGTAGTTAGTGATGTCTATCCTACAAGAACTACAGAGCTTGCTACTGTGATACTTCCATCAACTATGTGGGTGGAGAAAGAGGGGGTAATGGGTCAGACAGATAGACGTTCTCAGTTCATTCCAAAACTTGTAGAGCCTCAGGGAGATGCAAGGTCTGACTTCTGGCAGATTAAGGAGGTTGCAGGAAGAATCGCAAAGAAACTCGGGAAGAAAGTAGGATATAGAGAGATAGATCCTTTAACAGGAAGAGTAAGAAAAATAAGGGAAGTATATGGACTTGGATTTGAGACGGAAGAAGAGGCATGGAATGAATATAGATTATGTACCAGGGGGCAAGATGTGGATCTCTGGGGTGCAACCTATGAAAAGTTGAAAGCTCATGCAGGTGGAGTTCAATGGCCATGTCCAAGTGTAGAGTTTGATAATCGTGGTAGTGCGAAGAGATATATATCAAAGAATTATGCAAAAGAGGTTTTTGGTAATACAATAAAACATTACAAAACTGGTTATGTAACTTTATATGACCAACATATGGAAGAGAAGAATCTGCCCGGTCTAATTAACTATTACGGTGGTCATCCATTCCATAAAGGTGCAGATAATAAGGCTATAATTAGAGTTTTAAAGGCAGGGCTTGACTTTGAAATGCCTGATGTTAAATATCCCTATGTTCTTAATACCGGAAGAGTTATTGAGCACTGGCATTCAGGAACTATTACCATGAGGGTAAAGTTACTAAGAGAGATGAATCCCCATGCCTATGTGGAGATTTCTAAAGAAGATGCAAAAAGATTGGGGGTAAATAGTGGTGATAGCTTAAAGCTTGTGTCCAGAAGGGGTGAGATCATCTTACCAGCATGGATTACAAAGAGGGCAAGGGAAGGAATGGTGTTTGTACCCTGGTTTGATGAAAATAAACTTATAAATATGCTAACAGTTGATATTCCTGAGAGCTGGTCAGGTGCTGGGCAGCCTGATTTTAAGGTATGTGCAATTAAATTAATAAAGGTATAAAGAATATGCCAATAGCAGGAGCCGTGATTATTCCTGTCAATAAAGGAATTGAAGATAAGTTAAAAGATAGATTAAGTTCATTAAAAGGAGTTAAAGTTGAAGGTATTGGAAATAAAGGAATTGCAATAGTGTTAGAAGCAGAGGATACCATTGAATTAAAGAATATCTCAGAAGAGATTTTAAGATGGGAAGAAGTAATAAGTTTTGAGCTTGTATATCTGAATTGGGAATAAAATAATATGAATTTTTTAAAATTAAATAGGAGGTGCCTATGAAAAGGGTTATAATTTTTGTCACTATTATGGCTATATCTTCATTAGGAGTACTATCTGGTGCTCTTGCTGAGGATTCCCCTATAAATCCATGTATTAATTGTCATGATACTGTGACCCCGGGGATTGTAAGACAGTGGCAGGAGAGCAAACATAGTAAGGTGGGAGTGAAGTGTTATGTGTGTCACAGGGCAAAGGCTAATGACCCGGCAGGATTTGAGCATAATGGATTTAGAGTAACTGCTATTGTAACACCCAAGTACTGTGAAAGTTGTCATGCTAAAGAAGTAAAAGAGTTTAGAGAAAGTTTGCATAATGTAGCAGGATTTTTCCCTCTCTCTTCTTATGCAATTGCGAAGGGTGAGAAGGTAGAGAATAATATTACTCTTGGACAGAATAAGAATTATAAAACTAACTATTCAAGGGAGAGTGCAGAAGCCGGTTGCCTCCACTGTCATGGTACAGTTATAAAGGTAGGCAAAGATGGAGAATTGATAAACTGGCCCAATAATGGAATGGGAAGATTAAATCCAGATGGGAGCACCGGGACCTGTTCTGCATGTCATACAAGGCATACCTTTAGCCTGGCTGAAGCAAGAAAACCAGAGGCATGTGGACAATGTCATCTTGGCCCAGATCATCCTCAGATAGAGATATATGAAGAGAGTAAACATGCTGCGATATATGCTACCGAGGGAGATAAATGGAACTGGGATGTTCCAGCAGGTCAATGGGGTCCAGAGGATATAAAGGCTCCTACATGCGCTACATGCCATATGAGTGGATTTGGCGGAGTAGTTGAGACAACACATAACGTAAGCGCAAGGCTTAAGTGGGAATTAGAACCTCCATATTCATATCCTACTGCTAAAAAATATCTTAAAGGAAGGGCAAAGTTTAATATTGATCCCTATATTGGAAAGAGATATGAGGAGATGTATGATCTACCAGCAGGTTCATTAAGAAGCGTTAAAACAGGGGGTCCAAATCCTTTTGCTATAGCAAAAAAGTTTGCACCAGAGGTGTATAAAAAATATATAGGCCCTGGTAAATGGATAAAGAAGGGAGATACCAGATATGATGCTATTAGAGGAGAAGCTCGCCGTTCACCCGAAGAAAAACGTGAAGATATGCTTAAGGTATGCACCCAATGTCACTCAAGTAGTTGGGCTGAGGGCGAGCTCAGCAAGGCAGATAAAGTAATAGATGTATATAATGCGTTAGCGCTTGCTATTAAGAAGAGATATTATGATCCTATTAAGAAAGAGAGACTTGACAAAGATATAAAGTTCAATGGTAAGAGTATAGTGGACAATTTATGGCATGAGATATGGCATCATGAAGGAAGAAGAATGAGAATGGGTGCATTTATGCAGGGTCCCGATTATGAACACTGGCATGGTGCCTATGAATTAAGTGTTGATGGTTCAGAAATGGCGAACTGGCTTGATACTCTCAGGACAAGAAAAGCTATTAAGGAAAAGCTTAACATTAAAAAATAAATAACAGGGGGTAAAATATGAAGAAACTTGGTATTATATTGCTACTATTGATAGCCTTTCCTTTCTCTGCAATCGCTGATTTTAGTATATATAAAAATAAGGTAAAGGTAAAAGGAGAGGTGGTAACGAGACTCGAAAACTGGAATTTTTTTGAACCTGATGGGTCCTTTGACAATGATTACTGGTATTCATTTGAAAGATCAAGAATATCATTAGAATATGATAATAAATATTTAAATGTATTTCTTCAGGGGCAGGATACATATATGTTCAATCTTCCAGATAGAGCTATTGCTCCCCCTCCCCAGGGTAAATTGGGGCTTGGAGCAATATATTTTGCCCATGGTAAGACAAAAGACTATCATTCTACATTCCTGAAACAGGCTTATATAAAACTTATACATAAACCATTTACACTTAAATTAGGAAGATTCAATTATTATGATGGATTAGAAACCTTATCTGGGGACCCTAAGATAGATTGGCTTAAGAAGGTAAGAATATCAGAAAGATTGATAGGTCCATTTGGTTGGTCTGCATTTACAAGGAGCTATGATGGAGGAGTTATAACCTATGATGATTCTAAAGCAAAT
Source organism: uncultured Thermodesulfobacteriota bacterium (assembly GCA_964501575.1). Classification (GTDB taxonomy): domain Bacteria; phylum Desulfobacterota; class CAZCTP01; order CAZCTP01; family CAZCTP01; genus CAZCTP01. The sequence continues at coordinate 9,280 of CAZCTP010000039.1, read as the reverse complement.
TTAACCCTGATGTTTTCCAGGCCTACCCAGGGTGGACTTGAAAATGATGCTATGGATGAAATAGATGATATTGAACTCGGGTCTCTTGCATTAACCCTAAAGAAGGGGGTTATACCATATAGCGATACGAGATTATTCTATATATATTATAGAGATAATAGAGGGACAAAGAAGACCGATAATCTACCTGCTGGTTCATTGTTAGATAAGGGTGATATAGATATACACACGATAGGCTTCCATATTGCCTCTGCTTATAAGGTAAGAGAGACTCAAGCGCTTGATTTCCTTTTGTGGGGAGCCATCCAACAGGGAGATTGGGGGAAGCTTGATCAAGAAGCTTGGGCATTAGATGGAGAGATTGGCTATCAGTTCTTAAATAAACCTTTAAAGCCATGGTTCAGGATAGGATATTTTGCTTCATCCGGCGATAGCAATCCACAGGATGGGGATCATGAAACATTTTTCCAGATACTTCCAACAGCAAGGAAATATGCGTTTACCCCATTCTATAATCTTATGAATATAGAAGATCTATTTGGAATGATTATTTTAAAGCCTAATAAAAAAAGCTTAATAAGAATGGATACCCATATCCTGAAGTTGAACGAATCCAATGATAAATGGTATGCGGGGGCTGGAGCAACCAAGAAAAGAGGAGTATTCGGATATGCTGGTCGTCCAAGTCAGGGTGAAGATGATTTGGCAAAACTATTTGACTTTACACTTATATATAAGTTAAATAAATATTTAAAATCCCTGGTATATTACTCCCATATATTTGGAGATGATATAATAGAAAAGACATTCAGGAACGATGATGCTGATTTCTTCTATGTGGAATTGAAATTCAGCTTTTAATTCAGGATTAAAAGAACCTTTTGTTAGCTTTTGAAAAACGTTTAAATGTAAATTCATCTAATTTTTAGTAATTAAGATGAGTAACCCTCACCTATAAATCTTGGAGACCCATGTATAGGTAGGGTTACTTTTCCCTAATAAATACTATTTAAAAGGGATATAATATAAACTGTCTTCTTCCCTACACATTTTAAGTTAATCAGATAGAATTATATCTCTCCAGGAAAAATCAGTAAAGAACAGAGGAGATTTTCTTCATCTCCATTTATGCCTTGAGGGGAATATATTACCCTTTAATGTTCCATAAATAAACGAAAAATCATTCATTATCAGCTTGGGAAGCATATTTTTATAGTTTCTTAAGAACTGGCTTGAGCCACGGTACTTGGGATTAAAATAGTATTTAAACCCTTCTTTTAATAGGAGTTTGTTTATATCCTTTCTCGATAAATACATGGTATGGATATTACAGGTGAATCCATTATAATTGGAGTAATCCTCCACATTATCTATGAGCCCCCGGCTCAAAAGTTCTCTTCTGATCTCCGTCCCGGGATAAGGGGTCAAACATTGAACAATAGCATGATCCAGGTTAAGACTCTTAATATATCTGAAAGTGGATTTTATTCTCTCCTGGTCATCTTCTGGATTTGCCACAATAAATCCACCAAACACTATAATTCCATTCTTCTTAAGCCTATCCACAACTTTATATGTCATTTCCATGTTATGAGACTTTTTTAGTTTTTTGAGGTTTTCTATATTATTATTCTCTATACCCAAGAATACTATCCTTATCCCTGCTTCCTTCATCAATTCAGGTAAGTCTTCAGATTTGACTATTCCAGAAACACTTGCTTGAATAACATAATCCAGTCTATTTAGTCTATGTTCTATTATTTTTTCTAATAGTTCTCTGAATCTATTTACCTCCATGGTTACATTATCATCAACTACAAAAATTCCTTCAACTCCTGTGCCGTAGATGAAGTCTATATCCTCTAAGACTCTATCAATAGGATACATACGAAAGTTTTTTCCATACATTCCATGAATGCTGCAAAAGCTACATCCCATAAGACATCCCCTTGAGGTTTCAATACAATCGAATCTTTTCCCCAGGAGATGGTATCCGGAGGATAAACGGGCTTTCCTATCTGGTAATTTAATCTTTGATACGTCCAGGAGTTTCGAGGGGGGCGTTTTTATATATTCCTTCCTCTTTTTGTAATATATTCCAGGGATCCTATCGAATCCGTTCCCACTGTCAATAGCCTCACATAGCATTCTAAAGCTCTCTTCTCCTTCAGAAAGAATCAGGTAATCAAAAGGATTATCTTTATCCTTGATCAATTCATCCGGGGCAAGGGTGGAGTGGTATCCACCAAGAACTAATTTGCAGGAGGGTAAAAGACCTCTTATAATCTTTGCTGCTTTTAATGCAGAATTATATTGAAAGCTCATGGAACTTATTCCTACCACATCTGGATTAATATTTTTCACTACATCCTTTAGAACCCTTGCGGCATTTTTATTGTGTAATACCAAATCTAAGATATGGACATCAAACCTTCCTAAATTTCCAGCGATAGAACATAATCCAAGATTCGGGAGTTTTACAGTTCTGTCAAAGGATAAAGCGGCATCAGGCATAGATACAAGCAAAACTCTTTTTACCATTTCCACATAGTTCCTGTTTTTAGTTCTTTTAATAGGTTTTCATAGAGAGAGATAAGTTCCTTCTTGTAATCTTTCTTTATGTATATAGCTCTTTCAGCTATTTCATGGCAGTATCTACACTCATCACAGTCTCTATTTCTACATGACTTTGGATGCTTCTCAAGGAAGCCATCAAGTTTACGATTATCTATGTAGATTGGTGGAGATCCCAATTTTGAAGTAAACATATGCTGTTTTTCAATAATTCTTTTTACCTTCATAAGCTTTAAAGGGTTTATTTTCCCGGGTCTTAGGAATATTTTTAACAACCTTAGCTTATTCTTTATGCCACTTTCTTTTCCATCAAATATAAACTGTCTTATTATATCGTAGAAATTTCCATCGTATCTCCTGTTTGCATAGGCTTTAACTCTTTCAACAAGGACTTTGGTGGGAGCTGTACGTTCAATAATTTTAAATCTGTCGTATCCAAGATTCTCATATACATGTATGTCCTCAGGTCTGATCCAGTCTGCTCTGATAAAATTCACCGGATCTAACATTCTCATAAGTGAACATCTCAGATAACAGTAGTCTATCATGAATCCATCTGAGGGGTGTTTTTCCTGAGATGCATGACTTATAGTAAGAGCATGATAGGGAGAGGATAAATTACATGACTGGATACAGCATTGATTTACCATTATGGTAAACTCACTCTTAGAAGTTTCCCTTATCTTTTTTAATGTATCAAAGTCACGATTAATGAGGATTGAATTAAGGGTAATGCTATCAGCTCCCAGATTCTCCCAATATTTTACCTTTTGCAGGTCATCTACAAAGGCAAACACACTAATAGCTATCTTGAGATGGGGGAATCTGGTATTAACTATTTCCATAAGGAATGGGTTTGCAACTGTTACTCCATCTATACCTGCATCAACAAGCATGTTCAAAGCGCTATTGATCCTCTTCTGTCCACTTCTGGTAAATTCAATATTATCAAGACATGGAGAATTCATTATATAATTAAACTTTATATTATGCTTATGCACCATTCTTATATGCTCTTTTAATCTTTTAATTCCTACATCTGGCAACACATAGGATGGTCTGCCCCCTCCAAATATATCTTTTGATAATTTTCCATATACCTCCATAACCGGATAATCCGATATCCTTTCAATAAGTTCATTATCAAAGTTTGTGGCTACAATAAGCCTCATAATATCCCCCTTAAACTTTTATCTTTTTAAAATATTCCCCAAATATTTCCTGAATATATGTCATTTAAGATATCTTCATATAACTTCAAACATTTATTCCTCATAAATTCATTTATTGTAATAGCCTGTTCAGCGAAGCCTCTGCAGTGGCTACATCTTTCACAGTTTATATACCTGCAATTCCTGGACATGAAGAAATCTATAAACCCATCTAACTTCTTGTTATCTATATAAAAGATTGGTTTATTTCCTTCATAGGGGAATAATACCCCTGTAGTTTTTAAAAGCTTTCTTATTTTTAAGAGCTTATGAGGATACATAAACCAGGGTTTCAAAAAATATTTAAGGTTCCAGAATATACCTCTATTGTAAAACTTACGCCTGTCATCTTTATGTCCAAAGTTCTGGACAAGTTCAAGTAGATTCCCATCAAAACTTCTCTCACTATACGCCTTTACCCGTTTTATTAAAAGGGAGGTAGGCATGTTTCTCTCTACGAGTTTAAAGCTCGTGTATCCAAGATTCTCATATACATGTATATCCTCAGGTCTGATCCAGTCTGATCTGAGATAATTTGACGGGTCAAGGAATTTCTTCATACTACAGTAAAGAAAACATGAATCAAGCATAAAGCCCTTTGTTCTATGATTTTTCTGAGATGCATGAGCCTGGGTATTTACATGATATGGTGACATAGGACAGAAGAGAAGACAGTTATTATTAGCTAAAAGCTGGAGCTCTATATTAACATTTTCACGGATTAATCGCAAAGCATCAAAATCACGATTTACAAGAAGTGATTCTAAGGTTATAGCATCAGCTCCTAATTCTTCCCACATTTTTGCTCGATTTATATTATCCACAAAGGCGAATACACTAACTTTTACTTTAAGCTCCGGGAATCTCTTTTTTATTAGTTTAAGCAGGGAAGGGACAGCTACCGTAACCCAGGTAACACCGGCTTCAATAAGAAATTCCAGCAGTTTATTAAATCCGTTCTGACCGGATCGAGAAAATTCTATATTATCAAGACAGGCTGCGTTAAGCAGGTAATTGAATGATATTCCGTTAGCTCGAGCATATCTTATATGATTTATAAGTCTATCCTTAGACACAGGGGATAGAAGATAGGAAGCTCTTCCTCCTCCTATTATGTCAGAGGGGAGTTTTCCGTAGATTTCTACTACTGGATATCCTTTTATCCCATCTATCAATCTGTCATCAAAATTTGTAGGTATACTAAGTTTCATCATTCATCTCCAGTTTGATACCACAATAACTGCATTCTTTGAACCGAATCCAAGTGAATTTATCACAGCATTTCTTATTTCTTTTTCTACTCCCCTATTGGGCAAGTAATTCAAGTCACATTCTGAGTCAGGTCTATCAAGGTTAAGAGTTGGATGGATATATCCTTTTTTCATGGCAACCAGGGTTGCTGCAAGTCCACATGCCCCAGAAGCCCCCTGGGGATGTCCAACATAGGACTTTGTAGCACTACATATAAGTGAATAAGCTTTTCCATTAAATGCATATTTGAGTGCATTGGTCTCTGTTATATCATTCATCTGAGTTGATGTACCATGGAGATTAATGTAATCTATTTCATTCTTGGACAAACCAGCATCCTTTAGAGCCATATCTATAGCCCGAGCAGCCTGTTTCCCATCATATTTAACGGCTACTCTATGATAGGCTTCGCATGTAGCTCCATAACCCTTTACTTCAGCATATATATTAGCTCCACGTCTTTTAGCATGCTCCAACTCTTCCAATATAAATATGTATGCTCCTTCACCCAGAACAAATCCATCCCGATCAGCATCAAATGGTCTTGATGCCCTGTAAGGCTCTTCATTATACCTGGTGCTTATAACATTCATTCTTTCAAATCCAGCTATGATCCCTTTGGTGATGCAGGCATCAGCTCCTCCTGTTATGACTATTTTAGCCCTATTTGTCCTTATAGAATTTAAAGCATACCCGATTGCATCCAGAGAACTGGTACACCCGTTGGAAATAGTATGGCTTGCTCCACCAAAATGATAATATATGGATATCTCACTCGACAGCATTCCGGGTATTGATGATGGTATGGCAAAGGGACTAATCTTATATAATTCATTTCTGAAGAAACACTCATATTGGCGTTCACCAAAATCTATTCCACCGGCGCCACTTCCGATTATTACCTGGATATTTTCCCACTCTTCATCCTTATTTTTCATATGAAATAGACCGGAATCATCTATCGCCTCACTGGTAGCTATGACAGAAAGTACTGCAGCTCGAGCCATATGCTTTAATTCTTTTGGATTGATAAATTCTTTGGGATAAAAATCTGGAATGCTTGCTGCAACCTTACATTTCATATCCTCTGTTGGAAAAGCTTTAATATTTGATACAGCAGACCTCTCATTAATTAAACCCATAAAGAATCTCTCAAATCCTATTCCGAAAGGGGAAACAATCCCTACGCCGGTAACAACAGCTCGCCTCATATTCATATTCTTAAGCTCATTAACATGCTTGGAGTAACAAGGAGGTCACAGATGAAAGCAATTCCTACACTTATACAGAGAATAAGGGAAAAGTAGAAGGTTGGTTCAAAGTTACTTAACATTCCAATGCTTATTCCTGTGATTAGAATCAAACTCGTGCATAATGCAGAAAAACCAGCTTTTTTAAAGGTATTTTCTACAGCTCTTATAGGAGATGATCCTTCTTCCCTTGCTGATTTATACTCATAGATGAAGTGGATAGTATCATCCACAATTAAGCCTAATGCTGCAGAAGCAACCATAGCTGTGGGTAAGTTGAGTTCTATATGGAATATTCCCATAGTAGAGTAAGCAAAGATCACTGGTAAGGTATTTGGTAATATCGAGGCAAATAGTATCTTGAAAGATTTGAAGAATAGACCTACTGTTATAATAATCGTAAGAAGTGCCAAGATGATACTCTCAGTTTGATGATGAACAAGTTTTTCTGCAATCTTATTAAAGAGTATAACCTCTCCTACCGGTATAACCTCAATATGTTTGGGGAAGACTGAGGAGGAAATAGATTTAATCCTTTCTATAAACTTCACAGTCTCCTTTGATTTTAATGCCTTGAATCTTACATTAATTCTCAGTTCATTTATATCCTTGTGGTATAAAGAAAAAGCGTCATCCATATAAAGCTTCGTAATTTCTCTGCATTTTTTCAGTTCCTTCTTAGTGACAGATCCGGGGACTATGTGCTTAGTTTTTAATATTTTTAGGTAGAAATCCGCTGGGCTTATTACATTGGTAACCTCTTTCTGAGCCCTCAATAGTTTTTCAAAGAGAAGTAACCGATTGAATAGTTCAGGATCTTCTAAAAGATTTCTATTTTTATACCTAAGGAGCATATCTATGGAATTTATCCCAGTAAGCTTTCGGTCTATAAACAGATTTGATCTATAGAGTTCATCCTTCTTCCTCAGATAGGAAATATAATCAGTATTTACCTCTATCTTCATCACAAAGATAAGGGAAAATAAAAATGTAATGATTACTCCTGTAAATATTTCCTTTCTCTTATTATATATAAAAAGAGGTAGTTTTTGAATAAGTTCCTCTTTAAAAGTCGGGTTTAAATTCCTTTCAGGGAATCCGAATAATGATAAGAGAGGAAATAGCAATGATATAGATACGATAAAGGCTATCAAACTACCAATAGCTGCAAATTTTCCAAACTCCACTATAGCAGGCGTTTTGAATATTATAAGTGAGGCAAATCCCAAAGATGTTGTAAGACTTGTCATTAGGCACGGTTTAAACATCTGTTTTAAGGTTAAAAGAATAGGGGAGTCAATTTCATTTCTTCTAAGTTTAATATATCTGTTGATTATATGGATAGAATCACTTATGGAAATGGTAAGTACTATAGGAATGAGAAGGGAAGTTAATGGAGTCAGTCTATGTCCTGTATAAACAAAGATTGAAAGTGTTATAGCCAGGCTTACCAAAATTATAACCAGTGGGTAGATCACTCCTCTTAGATTTCCATAGATAATGAATAATATTATTGAGAACAGAATGAATATAAGTGGAGAGAATATCCTTTGATCTCTATTTATATATCCTGCAAAGGAGATTGAGTTTAAAGGGAATCCAGAAAAATGGAGTTCAAATCCTTTATCACCAAAATTTCTCCTTATATTGTCCAATAACTCAAGGATATCACTCTCCATGTATCCGGGTTTAAGTTCAACCACCACTCCAGTTACCTTTCCATCTTTAGAAATTAGAGCTCCTCTATACAGATTATCATGCATGATATTGTGCTTAAAGATTTTGATAAATTTTTCTTTTTTAATAACTTCATTCATGGTATTTACATGCATTACCATGAATATAAATGGGTCATTTATGGTGGTTATATCTGTAACTCTTAGGACTATCTTTTGATCTTTTAACCAATTAGATAACTTGGATATGAAGCCGAATCCTTCTTTTGAGAATATTTCTTTTCCGGTCAAGGCTATAAGTATTTCATTTCCTATATTATATTTTTCTTTAAAGTAAACGAGGTTTTTATAATCCCTGCTTTCCTTATCATAGAAGAGCTCATTTCTTGCATTTATCTTGATCTCTTTGATATTCGGGATTGCTGAAATAAAAAGTATAAAATAAAGGGCTATGATTGATAAAGGTATCGCTTTCTTCATCAACCAACATATTACTTCCCTTCTTTAAGCTTTGCATACAAATCTATTTTTATATCTACATCCTTTTTTACCCTTATAAAGAACAGAAAAGAATGAGGCTTTATCTTATAGTCCTTCATATCCAGTCTGTATTCACCTACAAACCTGAAAAATCCATCAACATATCTTACATCTAAAGGAAAGGTAATATATCGGATCACATTATGAAGGTCTAAAGCCCCGGTTATTAAAACCCTCGCTCTTCCCTCTTCTAAGTTAGAGGATAACACTTTTACACTGGTAAGATTATACTTCACAACTGGATATTTGTCAGCTTCAAGATTCTCCCACATATTTTTATTAAGCTTATGCTTCTCTGTATGTAAACTTTTTGCCTTAAAGTATATCTCACCCTTTGCATTCTCTATATGGGAAGGAGAGACTCGAATAAATCCATGAATATTGTTAGTTAAACCATGAAACTTATGGAGAGTAGATCTACCATAAAACTTAATTTTACTTAGAGGTTTAACAATAATATATTCATGCTCCTTGCTATCTGATAATATCTTCTTAGAAATATTACCTTTAAGATTATTTAATTCTATATTATTGGCTGCATTTGACTGGTTAGTAAGGATAAAAATAGATAATAACATAAAACCAAATATCACTTTCTTCATTCTGATCCTTCCTTTCTTAAACGTCTTTTCATTATAATATATATTATGCATAATCGATAAAATCTAATAAGATTAATTTTATCTTATTTAGTAAAATAAGTCAAGTAAAATTTATACTGGACTTTCCCCAAAATTTTTAGCAATACTGGATAGCGAGAAGAATACCTATCTTTAAC
>CAZCTP010000038.1:0-25828 GCA_964501575.1 uncultured Thermodesulfobacteriota bacterium | reverse complement strand
TAGCCCTTATCTTTGCTACCTCCTCAAATAGATTCATACCTATATGAGGATGCCCATAAAATTTAGAGGCTACAAGGTCTGGATCAAGCCCTGCCTTTATACATTCTTCGACTAAGGAAAAAGCTGCTGATAATGAAAAAGCTGCTTCTTGGACTGGAGTTGCCCCTGCTTCACCAACATTATATCCATCAATATTTGTATGGAAGGATAAAGGACAATTCTCAATTATAAATTTTACAAACTCTGTTTCCAGTCTAATAGCAATCTTTGGGGGAAAGGATATTGTATCCCATGCCCATTGATGATGATAAAAATTACAGGGAGCCATGAATAGCTTGTCGAGTGATTCCTTTCTTAAATCAAGCACATATGCTGCATAAAGAGCTGTTAATACTGATGCAGAATCTATCCCTATTAATGTAGTAAATATCTTTTCAACAGGGAGCCCATCATATAGCTCCTTAAAATCCCATAGGGTACTTATTGAGATTCCACAATCTCCTACCCTTCCTCTTGCTTCTTCCTCATCAGGATCATGTCCACGTTGAGTTGGTAGATCAATAGCGAGGATATAGACCGTAAGGTCTTCATCTTCTCCAACTCTGAACTTACTTCCCAATCTTGAAAGCCATTCCCTCCTTTTCCTGGTCTCATCTGCTGTTCCAAAACCATATCCCTGGGTCATCATAAATGGCATAATCTGATAATGCAGCGGATAATTCCCTCTTGTAAAGGGATATTCCCCTGGAAAGGTAATATTGTTATAGTCTATATCCTTTATATCCTCTGGACTATATACAGGCTTTATCTCAATTCCTGAAATGTTTCTCATTTTCATCTCTTTATTATTAGTAATTGATGAAACCTTTTTACGCCATTCTCTCTCAATATCTCTATTCTTATTTAAAATATCCTCTTTAAACATCCCATTCCTCCTTTTAAAAATTAAAAAACTTAGTTTTAAATTAAATTAACAAATTAATGTGAAATTGTCAATTAAATTAGAATAAATTGGGAAGCCCTGCAATAATACATTTTTCTCATCAAAGTACAACAAACGGGGATTTCTACTCCATAAGTAAATGGTTTATATGAAATTCACTAAGAATTACTCTGTATGGGGAAAAAGCCTTTCTGATTTCAAAATGTATCTATAAATTTTAGTTTTTATTCCCGAGTATTATCTAAAAATTCTATAATATCAGCCCTTATTGTTAATTTAGGTATAGAGAATAGAATTAAATAGGTGCTTGACCTTTCCTGGGCAATATTTATTAATGCGCGGGCTTTCCCTTCAGATATATCTGCTTTTGAATATAGATCTTTCATTGCCTTCGTATATCTTGGAGAAACTATGGGTATAATTCCTAATAACTTAAATCCTCTACTCTGTCCAATAGCATTTAATTTCACAATCCGATAATTCTTTTTTGAAAGGTCTACCGTAGTACCAGTAGTATTGGGAAACATCCCACTATTTACACATCCTATAAATAACAGAGTTATCAACCCAATGATGATAAAATTTATTTTCATCCATCCTCCCTATCTATATTCAATGTAGTCTCATTTTTAAAAGAATTATATTAACAAAATAAAATAACTCCTTTAGAAAGTCAATAACTTTATTAGAACTCCTCCCTAAATCTTACGCAACATCCCAAAATCTAACAGAGAAAAATACCTATTGAAACCTCATCACTTCCTTTCCTCAACACCCCAAATTATACAAATAAACAAAAATATAATTATTACATGTTTCATTCTGCACTCAACCAATGGAGCTTAACCCAATGGATGTTGTTATATCCTACCCATATACCATATTTTGAGCCAAAGGCTATTATCATTTCATCCTTTCTATTACCATCCATATCCCCGGTTGCCATGGGATATGATAAGAGAACACTTATATTGGTCACAAATGCATCTTTATTTCCCTTTAAACTTCCCTGATAGGAATTCCTGGTGGGGGAAAAAGTAAAAAAAATCCTTCTTTAATAGAATAAAAAATCGATACTTATATCAATTATCTCACTTAAAGAAGGGATCAGATATAGGGAATATAGGAAATTTTCTTATAAAGAAGAGATATGTTAAGCTAAATCCTGCAAAAAAACCAAGCGTAATAAATACTTCCATAAATCCAAAGGGAACTGTTTTATCCTTCCATAGGGAAGGAACTACAAGCATATACCTCTCAATCCACATGCCAATGAGTATAAGGATACATAAAGCAAAAAGGGTTTTGGGATTTCTTTTTACTTTACGGATCAACATAATTAAAAATGGCAATATAAAACAGATAATAAGCACAGTCCATGAAAGATATGACCATGGAGATTCCATACCCCTTAAAATAACAAATCCCGACTCTTCAGGAAGGTTGCCATACCATATTACAAGAAACTGAGACCAGAAAAAATCACCTGTAACAAGACAAAAGGCAAAAATAAGGTTCCCAAGGTCATGTAGAAGGTTAATATCAATATATTCCTCTAATCTTAAGTATCTTCTTATAAGAATCGAGATTATTGCAATAGATGCCAGACCTATATAGAGATTCCCTATAAAGAAGTATGCACCAAAAAGGGTGCTGTACCAGTTAGGATCAAGAGACATAACCAGATCAAAGGCAATAAGAGAGAAGATAACAGCATAGGCTATAAGAATTACAGGAGTTATAATAGTAAGTATTCTGTAATAATCCTTCTCTCTTATTCCATTGGATTTTTCTCTATTCTGTATAAAAATAATATCCGGTTTTATAGAAAAATAAAGGAAAGCTATACTTAAACCATATAGAATTATAAGACTAATCGTATCCCTTAAAAAAAGAAAGGGTATATTAAGCCATTTCTCTTTCCCCGGGACCGGGCTGCTTACCCATGGGAATATGTAATCTTTCCCCAAGAATATAAAAAAGAATAAAATAAAGGATATGGGAAGAAAGAATCCCATTCCTTCGGAAAGCCGTTTTATAGGCCTTCCCCATCTTGCATTCGTTATCTGTAATATAGCTGCAAAAATAACACCAGCTAAGGATATTCCTGACCAAAATAGAAAATTTATCAAGAAAGTCTGCCAAGCTCTTTGGGGAGCTACTTTAAAAATTCCAACCAAAAAAGAAAAAACTCCTATCAAAACCAGAACCCATAAAAGCGAGATAAGCTTCTTTGATAAATTCCCTGGAGTCTCAGAGACTATGCTTTTTGGAAGTTCTTTACCCATCATTTTCCCTGTAATTTCCTTATAAAATTGACTACATCCCATTTTCCTTTATCTGACATACTTTCTCCATAGGAAGGCATTATAGCTCCACCATTCTTAATAGTAGCATATATAAATCCATCAGATTTCCTTTTATAAACTTCTGATGTAAGGTCTGGAGGAGGAACAAATTTCTTAGATACTCTCCCATTCCCCTTTCCTTTCTGTCCATGGCAGGGACTGCAGTAGATCATAAATAGCTTTTTTCCGTTCTCTATAGATTTCTCTGTGGATTTTACTGGATTCTTTAGTTTTTTAGCTAAATTTTCTCTATCTGTTGGTAATATCTTTCTATCAACAGATAAAGTATTTTTAGGAGGATTTACAGGCATCTCATATACTTTTATTGAAGGTTGATCTACCATATCTCTATTCCACAACCAACCATAAACAACTTTAAAAGATCCTATAGAAAAAAGTATAAAAAGAATTATAAATAGACTAACCCTCTTCAAAATATACCCCCTTGGCACCTATAGAGATAAATATCTCTTCAATATGTTTAAATTTCTCCTTTGGACAAGAAACAAAGATTCCAAAAAGGTCTTCAGAAAACCTCTGGTCATATCTCTTATCAAGGGAAAATTTTGGAAGTCGGGCACTCAATAACATACCTACTAATGCTCCAATCCCTGCAAAGAGTATTGTAAGTTCAAATACTATTATCAAAAAGGGTGGAATAGATATTATGGGCTTCCCTCCGGTTATTAATGGCCAGGAAATAGAAGTTCCAATGGTTAAAGCAAATCCACCTAAGGCTCCCAATATGCCTCCTATTAGGGTAAAAAATCTGACAGGACTCACACCAGCATTTAATGCCCTATCAATCTCATAAGAGGGAACTGGAGAATTTATTATCAGGTCTTTATATCCCTCTTGTTTTACCTTTTTAATAGCTTCTACTACCAAATTCGAATCAAAGAAAATTCCAAATACTCCGGATTTCCTTTTTTTCATAATTATTTATTCTTCCTCCTTACTTGAAAGCGCTAATGTCTCCTTTACTTCACTAATAGATACAGATGGTAAAAGTTTTACAAATAATAGGAACAAAAGAACAAAAAACCCAAAACTGCCTGCCATTATAGAAAGTTCAACCCATGTAGGTTTGTATGTTCCCCATGAGAATGGAATATATGAATGGGCAAGTGATGTTACAATAATAACAAAACGTTCAAACCACATACCTATATTTATTAAAATAGATATAATGAGAAGATAAAGAGTATTAGTTCTTATCCTCTTAAAAAAGAAAAGAAGAGGTAAAATAGTATTAAATATTACCATAATCCAGAATACAAAGGCATAATCTCCGGCCATTCTGTATTTAAATATTTCCTGTTCATAGCGATTATTGCTATACCATGCAATGAATAATTCTGTTGCATAGGAATAAGCAACAATAAGTCCTGTAAAGATAATAATCTTTGCAAGGTTTTCAAAGTGAGTCTCTGTAATATACTCTTCTAACTTAAAAGCCTTTCTTAAAGGTATTAGCAGAGTTAAAACCATAGCCAGTCCTGAGTGTATAGCTCCTGCAACAAAATAGGGAGCGAATATAGTGCTATGCCATCCTGGAACAATAGACATAGCAAAATCCCATGATACTATACTGTGGACAGAAACAACAAGGGGTGTAGCCATAGCAGCAAGGAAGAGATAGGCACTGGAATGATGCCTCCATTCTCTATCGGTTCCCTGCCATCCAAGAGATAGAAGGGAATAGGCTCTCTTTTTTATTCCATTAGTATTATCCCTCAAAGTAGCTATGTCGGGTAATAGTCCCATATAAAGGAATAAAAAGCTTATGACAAAATAAGTAGTAACAGCTAATACATCCCAGATAAGAGGAGATTTAAAGTTTGGCCATAACATCCTTTGATTGGGATAGGGGATAAGATAATAAAAGAACCAGCTTCTTCCTAAATGTATAAGAGGAAATAAGCCAGCAGTCATTATTGCAAATACAGTCATAGCTTCTGCACTTCTATAAATAGATGTTCTCCATCTAACCCTGAAGAGATATAGTATTGCTGAAATTAGGGTTCCTGAATGGGCAATACCAACCCAGAATACAAAGTTTGTTATATAAACTCCCCATTTAACAGGATGTGTAATCCCTGCAACGCCTATACCTCTATATACCTGATAAATCCATGCAAAGAAACCAAGGGATAATACTGTGAAGGAAATAAATAATAAAAAATAGTAGAGTTTCCCTGGCCTCTCTAAAGTCTTTAAGATATCTCTGTTAATCTTCCTGTAAACATTGTATTCTTTACCTTCCATATCTAAATTTCTCTTTTTATCCTCTTAAGATATATTACAGAAGGCTTGGTATTAAGCTCTTCAAGAACTCTATAACCTCTTGGATTATTTGCAAGTTTATAAATTTTACTTTCAGGGTCTTTAAAATCTCCAAATATAATAGCTCCAGTAGGACATGTCTGTGCACAAGCTGGAATTATTTCCCCATCTTTAATCCTTCTCCCCTCTTCCTTTGCAATCTCCTTTTTTTCTCTAATTCTCTGTACACAGAAGGTACACTTCTCCATGACTCCTACACTCCTTACAGTTACGTCAGGATTTAACTGCCAATTTAAAGGTTCTGGCCATGAGTGAGAAAACCAGTTAAACCTGCGAACTTTATAGGGGCAGTTATTAGAACAATAACGGGTACCAACACATCTGTTATATATCTGAGCATTAAGCCCTTCGGGATTATGATAGGTTGCATATACTGGACAGACAGGCTCACAGGGAGCATTATCACACTGCTGACACAACATAGGGATAAAACTTATCTCAATTCCCTTTCCATTATTCTCAATATATCTTTCTATCCTGATCCATGACATCTCTCTCCCACGAATTACTTCCTTTTCACCCACAATCGGTATATTATTTTCCATATAGCAAGCTGCAACACACGCATTACATCCTGTACAGAGGTTAAGGTCTATAACCATTCCCCATTTATGTTCTTTATAAGGATGAGGTTTATACATATCTCTTTTTATCTCTTTTTTTGATTTTACCCGGGAAATACCTTTCCCAATACCTATAAAAAGGCTTTGAACAATCTTTCTTCCAAACTGTCTTCTACTTCCATCTGTTGAAGCTAAATATTTCTTCTTCCTTATTTTATCTATACTTACCTTCAAAGGATACCATATCATACTCCCCGAAATCTTTTCGGGGTCATTTGATAACAGATTAATTGGATTTACTCCCCTTTCCTTCGCATATCTACCATATTCCCTGTGCCCCAGACCCATAGATATACCTAAAGTATCCTCTCTTATTCCTTCATAAATATGAACAGGTATTTCTAAGTTACCATTGGCTGATTTGACAGTCACAAAATCTCCCTCAAGAACCTCAAGAATAGAAGCTGTTTTAGGATTTATCTCCAAATAGGAATCCCATGCAATTTTAGAAATAGGATCAGGAATCTCCTGGATTATAGGTTTGTTTGCATCTCTGCCATCAAAATATCTAATAGAAGGATATAGAAGAAGGGTATAGGGTTTATCCTTTTCTTCTTTAAACTCTATAGTAGAAATATTTAATCCTTCTGATGAAAGCTTTACTCTTTTATCTCTGTGGATCTTCCAGACTCCTCCCCTCCTTAAGCTTTCTTCCCAGAAATTATCAAAATTTTCTTCTGGATAAAATTCATCCTTTAGTTCTCTCCAGGAATCCCTGAGGTAGTCTTTGAAGCTATTCCAGGGAAGTTCTCTTTTTATTTCTTTGTTAACTCCTCTGGCAAGGTTAAGAAGGATGTCACCAAAACCCTTAGTTTTATATAAGGGTTTAATTAATGGTTGATTTAATCCATAGATTCCTTTCCTTGGGGAATAATCACCCCATTCTTCAAAAGATAAGGAAGATGGTATTATAAGATCAGATTCTTTCGTTGTATCATCCATGAAAGCAGAAATAGAAATCACGTGAGGGACCTTTTTTATAGCTTCTCTAAAACCTGAAGAGTTAGGAAGATTATAAACTGGATTAACATTATATAAAATAAGAACTTTTATTTTAGAGCGATTTATTAATTCTATAAGCTCTAAAATATCCCTATAAGAATTAACTCTACTTAGGCTTGCTTCATGGCCAAAGTGGACAGTCTTTCCAATGTTTCCAGCAGTATAATTAAGGAGATTTACAGCTATTGAAGTATATGTATCATTATTCCCTGCTATAGCTAACCCGGGGTCTGCTTTAGAAAATGCTTTAGCAAGTGTTATTATCTTCCCAGAGGGTATTCCTGTTTCAGAAGCAACCCTTTGAGGCGTATAAGCCTTAACAAGCCTCTTAACAGCTATTCTCTCTTCAGGCAAAAGTTTATTCTCCTGCTTCTCTCTCAACAGAATATTAAGAATTCCCATAATAAGAACTATCTCTTTACCAGGCTTTAAGTCTATCCACTCATCCGCATTGGCTGCAGTAAGAGACATTCTTGGTCCTATATATACAAATCTCCCTTTCTTATCCTCTCCCTTCATAATTCCAAAGGACTTGGCATATTCCACTGGAGAAAGCCATGTTTCAAGAAAGTCTGCTCCAAACGAGAAAATAAGCTCTGCATCTTCTATTGAATAGAGAGGTATCTCTGGCTGAGAAAGGAGGATTCTATTTGCTTCTTTAATACCCTCATATGAGATGGGTTCATATATAAGATAATTTTTAATATGAAAGAGAGCCATCCATTTTCTTAAAAACCTTTCAAGGCTTCCTGTAATAAGAGGAGTAATTATTGCTATCTCATCTGTTCTTTTCTTATCTATCTGCTCTATAAAAACGTCCAGTAGATTTTTCTCAACCTCTTCCCATGATATTATCTCAACTTTTCCGCTTTTCTTTCTCCTCATGGGGCTTTTTATACGGTCAGGGTTGTAAAGAGCCTGAAGAGAAGTTTGTCCTCTTATACATACCCCTCCTCTATTTATAGGATGGAAAGAATTCCCTTCTACTTTTATGGGTCTCCCTTCTCTCAACTTCACTAAAATACCGCATCCTGATGGACACTCTCTACAAAGAGTAGCATACCAATCCGCAATTCCTGGAATACTTTCATCTGGGGAAATTAAATAGGGGATAATTCTCTCTACCGGCTCAGAAGTACAATTACTAAAGATTCCCGAAACTCCGCTAATCCCTAATATTTTAAAAAAATTTCTTCTATTTAAAGAAAATCTCAGAAAATCCTCCTCATTTATGACATACAATACAATCTATACTTACATTATTTTTCTTATGACACTTTAAGCACCATCCCATCTTGAGAGAAGTAAACCTTTTGATAATATCCATTTTCTCTACCTCACCATGACAAGTCTTACACTTTACTCCACTATTAACATGTCGTCTATGAGTAAAGTAGACAAAATCAGGTATATTATATATCCTTATCCATGGGATCGACTTTTTTTTACTCCAATATTCATGAATTTTTTTTACCTCTGGCCTATTTAGTCCTATAACTTTATGGCAGCCTATACATCTTTGCACAGAAGGAATCCCTGCATATGGAGAACGATTAGCATAGGTATGACAGTATAAGCAGGAAATTTCATATTTACCAGCATGAATTTTATGACTAAATTTTATAGGCTGAGTAGACAAATAATAACCCTTTAAAAGACCAAAACAAAGAAACAATACAATAAAAACACCCAAAAAAAGGAATATAAACAACCTTTTCATTAAATTCATATCTTATGTTTTAATAGAACAAAAACTTTTTTATAGATTGTATCACTGCTCAAATAGAATTGTCAAGGCAATACTCTATCCGCTTTCCACACTAATTTTGTCTATCTGGTTGATTTCGTCTGTCTGGTTTGTTTGGTTTCTTTAGTTTGTCTATTTTATCCGTTTTCTGTTATCTGTCTTCTGCCCTCTGTCCTATGTAAATTCTCACCAAGAATCACTGCCTTCAAGTTTTATAAGTTGACAAAGCAGATTAATATAGTTATTACTTTATATTATGATAGATCAATACAGCAATAAGTTTACATCCCAGAGAATTAGCAGAATCATACAAGAAATAGAAATGTTATATACTGAGAGGAAGAATGAATTCTTTTTTGAACAATTTGATATTACAATCACTGGAGTAAATAGTTATTAAAACTGTGGATTTTTAGGTTATCTTGGAATAAAAGTAAAAAGAGTCTGAAAATTTAAAAAAAATTAGGAGGCTTAAAAATGGATATATATGAATATGCAATGCAAATGGAAAGAGATGGAGAAAGTTATTATCGGGAATTAGCAGAAAAAACGAATTACATAGGAATCCGGAATATACTTATTATGTTGGCAGATACAGAAAGGAAGCATTACAATATTTTCAGAAAAATGAGATCTGATGAAAAACCTCAAATAACTGGTACTGAGGTATTATCAAATGTGAAGAATATTTTTATAAAAATGAAGGAAGAGAAAAAATTCTCTGATATTAATATATCACAAATAGAATTATATAAAAAAGCTCAGGAAATTGAGAAAAAAAGCCAAAATTTCTATTTAGAAAAGGCTAATGAGGTGAAAGAAAATTATCAAAGAAAAGTATTTTTGAAGATTGCAGCAGAGGAAAATAAACATTATATCATACTTGAAAACATAATTAATTTTGTATCACAGCCCGATAAATGGCTTGAAAATGCAGAATGGTACCATTTAGATGAGTATTAACATAAATAGTATAAAACAAAGATAAACTTCTTATTATCTTATCTTCTTCGTTTACCCAAAAGAAGTATATCTCGCAAAGCATCTTCACTCTTTGCTACCGTCCACTTCCTCTCAAAGTGAGAATCCTGAATAATTTGAGCAATTGCTGCAAGGGATCGAAGATAGAAGTTACGCTCATCTTTTGTACTTAAAATAACAAATATAGCATAAATCTTTGGAGCTGACTCAGAAAAGATAACCCCTTTTTTACAACGCACAAGTACAATATCGAAGAAATGTTCTCCTTCAATAATTACATGAGGTATTGCTAATCCAGATCTCAAAACAGTACTATATTCCTTTTCTCTATTCAGAAGTAAATTAACAATAACTTCAGGATTGACTTTCACTCTATCAGCTATTGCATCAGCTACCAATCTGAATAACTCCTCTATTGAAATTGACCTATCTATATCTAATACAATACATTTCTCAATTATTCTATCAAATCTATCCTTAATAATATCATCGCGTTCTCTAATAATTTCCTTTAATTCCGTTTCTAATGAATGTGTTGTAAGCTCTTTTTCTGTAATCCGTTCAATCAGATGAAGCAATGCATATTCTCTTTTCGCTCTGACTCTTCCATAAAACCAATAGACAAGAAATCCGACCATAATAAGAGTTAAACTTGTTAGTAAAGCTTCTTTACCAATTTCAAATAATAGAACTCCAAATCCCACAATCCCAGCAATTTGTATCCAAGGATACAGAGGGGCACGGAAATGTGGTTGATAGTTTTGCAAATGACTTTCCCTTAGGATAATAATGGAGAAACATGAAAATATGTAAGTAAGGATAAGAACAACTGAAGCTACTTTCACAAGGATATCTAATTTTAATAAAAGGGCGCCAATCATAAATACACCAGTGACTAAGATAGCAAAATGAGGCGTTTTGAGTCTTGGACTTACCTCTCCAAGAAATTTAGGTAACAAATCATCCCGGCTTAAAGCCAAAGGATATCTAGATGCTCCCATAATCCCTGCATTTGCGGCTGACATAAATGCCAAAATAGCTGCCACACTCAAAATAATACTACCCCATGAACCCATAAAAGTAGCTGCTCCATCAGAAATTGGTGTAAGAGAATAATTGAGTTTAGAATCATCCAGAACTCCTATCGTCACCCCAAGGACCATAGTATAAAGGGTAATTGTAACCAGGAAAGAGAGAATCATTCCTAAGGGTAAGATCCGCCCCGGATTTTTTACCTCTTCAGCTAGACTGGCAACTTTCAATAATCCTCCATAAGAAACGAAAACAAAACCTGCAGTAGAAAAAATTGCCTGTAATCCTTCAGGATTAAAGGGCTCAAAGTGTCTAATATTAACCGTTGGCAAACCAAGAATTATATAGATAATTAAGGCACTCAATATACTAAACACCAAAACAACCTGTATTCTTCCAGCTCCCTTCGTTCCTATAATATTAATAAAAATAAAAATAAGGCATAGGGATATAGCAATTATGTGAATGTTAATATGAATAATAAATCCTGTAAAAACAGCCATACCTAATAATTCAAACGCACTTTTTAAAGAAAGCGTGAGGAAAGTAATTAATCCATAAATAGTGCCGATAGCTGGCCCCATACTCCGCATAACATAAAAATAGGCTCCCCCTGACTTAGGCATTGCTGATGCAAGTTCTGCCTGACTTAACATACCGGTAGTTGCCAAGAACCCAGCTAAAAGATAAGAAATTAAAACTGCTGATCCAGCTTGAGCATGGGCAATACCTGGTAAGATAAATAATCCAGAACTCATTATAGCTCCAGTTGTAATACAGAAAACATCCAGTAAATTAAGTTCTTTTTTCAATTTCATATCATTTTTCCATCCTTAAATTTCTCTATGCGTTCTTTTTATTAGTATTCTTAAAATATTTATCCTCTCTGTTACCTGTAATTTCTTCTATAGCTTATCCTTTTTATGTAATAAAATTCGATAATTTTTTATCCAAATAATCTCTCAACAGAGAAAAATTTTTCTCAAAGATCTATCTAAAATATATTCCCATTTAATTATCTTTTATAAATCAAGCTCTATATATAGGGCTATTGAATATAATTTCATATTTCTCATAAAAGATTATGAGTTGGAAATAAACTCTAATCCAGAGGTTTTTTGAAAACCTTCTTCATTGGAAAATATCATTAATATTATCAATCTTATCTCTTGCAATATTTGATAACCCAGAATGATACTCTCTCTGTTTTTATTCTATTATGTTATAAATAAAAAAATTTTATCATTTTTAGAGGAAGCATACAACTTTAATATAAGCTTTCAATAGAATAGTACGGATGGCAGATTAGAACGGAAGCGCGGAAGGCTGAAAGATAGACATATAATAGACTACAGACGGACAGAGGACAGACGAGCAGAAGACAGAAAACAGATGACAGGTAACAGACAATAGGAAAAAGATGAGATATACGAAATCAATCAAATAGACTAAATTAGTGTGGAATAACGGAAGGAAGTGGTTCGGGGTTAAACGTAGAACATAGAACTTAGCACAGACCCCAATCTTGACAAACATATTAATGGTATTATAATATAAAAAACCATGATTATTTTAACTCTGGATAATATTCTTTTAAGAGAGTTCCCTAAAGATAGACAAAATGATAACTAAATATAAATTATGTGATATTGGAAGAAGTTTCATATTAATCATATTAATCGTAGAAATCTCATGTTAAAATAATATACTAAAAATCTATGAAATTTATTATCCGGATAGGATTCAATTTATTAGTATCGATAAATTTGATATATAAGGAAGTATTATTTTAATTCTAAAAAATATTTGGTATAGGAGAATATTATAATGGCGATGACAATTACAGAAAAGATATTAGCTGAACATGCTGGCCTTAAAGAAGTACATCCAGGTCAATTAATTGAGGCAAAGGTGGATGTAGCTCTTGGAAATGATGTCACAGCCCCTATTGCCATTAAAGAGTTTAAGAAAATAGGAAGAGATGTATTTGATAAAAATAAAATAGTCTTAGTAATAGATCACTTCTCTCCAAATAAAGATATTGAAGCTGCTATGCAATCAAAGATGGTTAGAGATTTTGCTAAGGAAAAGGGTATCAATAATTTCTATGAAGGTGGAGATATGGGAATTGAGCATGCTTTACTTCCAGAAAAAGGGCTGGTTCTTCCTGGAGATCTTATTATAGGAGCGGATAGCCATACATGTACATATGGAGCACTGGGAGCTTTTTCTACTGGAGTTGGAAGTACAGACCTTGCATATGCAATGCTAACCGGAGAAGTATGGTTTAAGGTGCCGGAGAGTATTAAATTTATATACCATGGCATCCTGAATAAATGGGTATATGGAAAAGATCTTATATTATATACCATTGGGAATATAGGCGTTGATGGAGCACTATATAAAGCTATGGAATTTACAGGTGAGGCCATAGAAAATCTTCCTATGTCTTCCAGGTTCACGATGTCTAATATGGCAATCGAAGCTGGAGGTAAAAATGGAATAATAGCCCCTGATAGAGTCACAGAGGAATATGTAAAAAAAAGAGCTAATAGGAGTTATAAATTATATTATAGCGACAAAGATGCTAAGTATTCTGAGATAATAGATTATGATGTATCAAAGATAGAACCTCAGATTGCTCTTCCAAATCTTCCAAGCAACACAAGAGGGATAAGTAGAGTGGGGAATATACCAATAGACCAGGTATTTATAGGATCTTGTACTAATGGGTGGCTTGATGATTTGAGAATTGCTGCAGATATATTGAAAGACAGAAAGGTGGCTCCCTATGTGAGATTAATAATAATCCCTGCTACTAAGGATATATATAGGTATGCCATTAAAGAAGGGCTTATAGATATATTTATTGATTCTGGAGCAGTTATTGGTCCTCCAACATGTGGACCGTGCCTTGGAGGGCATATGGGTATTCTTGCGAAGGGTGAAAGAGCTATATCTACAACAAATAGAAACTTCATAGGGAGGATGGGAGACCTTGAAAGTGAAGTATATTTAGCGAATCCTGCCATAGCCGCTGCTTCAGCCGTGTTGGGAAGGATAGGCAGCCCTGAAGAATTGGGGATTTAAAAAAGGAGGAAAGAATGAAATTTAAAGGAAAGGTATGGAAGTTTGGGAATAATATAGATACAGATGTTATTATTCCAGCCAGGTATCTAAACAGCTCTGATCCAGACATTCTTGCACAACATTGTATGGAAGGAATAGATATAAATTTCTCCAGCAAGGCAAGCAAGGGAGATATAATAGTTGCTGGAAAGAATTTTGGCTGTGGATCATCAAGAGAACATGCACCAATTGCTATAAAAGCTCTTGGCATTTCATGTGTAATTGCAAGAAGTTTTGCGAGACTATTTTATAGAAATTCTTTCAATATGGGATTATTAATACTTGAGTCTCCGGAGGTATACGAAAGCATTAGAGAAGGAGATGTATTAGAAGTAGATATAGATGAGGGTAAGATAAGAGAGGTAAGTTCTAATATTATATATAGAATAGAACCAATCCCTTCCTTTATGCAAAGATTGATCAGAGAGGGAGGCCTTATGGGTTATGCAGTAAATAAATTGAAAAATGACTTCTTTAGAAGCTAATTTAGATATATCCATGTATAAGATTCCTCCTCAGAATATAGAGGCTGAACAGTCTCTCCTCGGAGGTATTTTACTTGAGAATAACGCTATAAATAAGGTATTGGAGGTAATAGGAGAAAATGATTTTTATAGAGAGTCCCATAGGAAGATATTTGCTGGCATATTAGAGTTATATGAAAAAAATAGGCCTGCGGATCTTATTACTGTAACAGACCTATTAAAAAATAAAGGGCTACTCGAAGAAATAGGAGGAGCTTACTATTTAGCTTCCCTTGTAGATAATGTCCCTTCAGCAGCAAACATAGTCTATTATGCAAGAATAGTAAAAGAAAAATCTATATTAAGAACACTTATAAATGCTGCAACAGATATTATAACAGAAGGGTATAACAATCCATCAAATATAGACAACTTTTTAGATGAAGCAGAAAGAAGAATATTTGAGATATCTGAAAATAGAGTAAAGCCTTCCTTTTTTCATATAAAAGAATTAATCAAGGAGAGTTTTAAGTTTATAGAAAAAAGGTATGAGAGAAAAGAACTCATTACAGGAATTCCTACTGGGTTTATAGATATTGATAATCTTACTTCAGGTCTACAACCTTCTGATCTTGTGATTATAGCAGGTAGACCAAGTATGGGGAAAACAGCTTTCAGCTTAAATATAGCCCAAAATGCTGCTATCAGAAATAACATCCCGGTAGCTATATTCTCCCTTGAGATGTCAAAGGAACAGCTTGTATTAAGAATGCTTTCATCAGAAGCTAAGATAGAAGGATCTAGGTTGAGAAAAGGGTTTTTAAGTGAGAGAGACTGGACAAGATTAACTAATGCAGCAGGGCTTTTATCTGAAGCACCAATTTTTATAGATGATACCCCCGCTATCTCTATACTGGAATTAAGGGCTAAGTCAAGAAGGCTCAAAGGCGAGCATAATATAAAGCTAATAATTCTTGATTACCTTCAATTAATGAAAGGACCCAAGAATGTGGACTCAAGAGAAAAGGAAATATCAGAAATATCAAGGTCTCTTAAAGCGTTAGCGAAAGAGTTGAATATTCCTGTTATTGCCCTTTCTCAGTTAAGTAGGAAGGTTGAAGAAAGAAGAGGCAACAGACCACAGCTTGCTGATCTTAGAGAATCTGGAGCTATTGAACAGGATGCTGATCTTATATTATTTCTATATAGAGATGAGGTTTATAATAGAGATACAGAAGATAGTGGTATAGCAGAAGTAATAATAGGAAAACAACGGAATGGACCAATAGGTATTGTAAAACTCACCTTTTTAAGTGAATATACAAAATTTGATAATCTTGCAAGAGAAGAACAAGTATAAAAAATCTTCATAATCCTTTTTAGGGTCTTTAAAACGATTGATGATTCTTGGTTTAGTGCTGAAGTTAGGAAGAACAGAAGGCGAAATAGAGCGGAAGTGGGGAAGAACGGAAGCGCGGAAAGGAGGAAGTAAGGAAGGCAAACGAGATGAACGAGATAAACCAGATAAACGAAACAAATCAGATAAACCAGATAAACGAATCAGAGATTATAGAGGACTTACAACTTTGCTGAAAATTGCTGTTAGAGCATAAAGTAACAATTCTTATTAAATTAGGATTTGGGAGTCCGGTATAAAATCTTTGCTTTAGCCTCCTTTTCCATAACTTTTTTAACTATATCTTTGATCTCCTCATCTTTAATTGGTGAGACTATCCTCTCTATCTTTATAATCTCATCATTATTTAAATCTGGAATATTTTTGATATCTTTTTTAGTGGTTTTATCCCTATTTAGTCTTCCTATCCTAAAGTGTATATCCTTAATCACTTCCATGCCCATATATTTATTAATAGAGTTTATAAATCCATTCTTCATCAAAATAAGCTCCTGCATCCATAATGAATTCTTAACATTAACATACAGAATCCTATTTATTATAGTCTTGGGCATTGTATTTTTTGATATATATTCCCCAACAACCCTATCCCATACCTCCAGAGCTTCATAAGATTTTACCTTTGTATATATATCCATTCTTTTAAATAGATTTTCCAATATCTTTTTTACTCTCATCTTAACCCTTTCCAAATGGACATATCGGAAAATTACATGCCGGGCATTTAAGACATAGTCCACCATGCCCAAGTTTTATAATATCACTTCTCTCTATTATATCATCAGATAGAATTCTTGGAAGTATAAAGTCAAATATTGTAGTATCATCATGCACAACACATGCTGGAAGACCAAGAATAGGTATATTCCTAAATAATGCATATAGAAACATAGAACCAGGATGAACGGGAGCACCATAGGATATAATATTAGCACCTGACGCTTTAACACCTTCTTTGGTAACATCATCAGGGTCTACAGACATGCCCCCAGTTAAAATAATCACCTGAGCTTTCTCTTCTCTCAGTTTAAATATAGCATCCTTTATTAAATTTATATCATCAGGGACTACTATTCTATCTATACAATAAGATCCATATTTTTTTATTTTAGCTTCTACAATATCTGCTGATTTATCCTTAATTAATCCATTAAATATCTCTGTTCCAGTAACAACTATCCCTATCTTTTTCTCTCTAAATGGAAGTATATTTATAAACTTTCCATTCTTTTCACATATTTCTTCAATCTTTCTAATCTTTAAGTCTTCAATAAATAGAGGAATTATTCTTATCCCAGCAACTATCTTTCCTTTTTCACATGGATAATTATTATGAAGGGTTGCTACGCTTATATCTTCAATAGAGTTTACCATTTCAAGAATGTCAGGCTTTATCTTTAATAGCCCATCTATCTTTGCTTTAATAT
The DNA here is from genome assembly GCA_964501575.1 of uncultured Thermodesulfobacteriota bacterium. Lineage (GTDB taxonomy): Bacteria > Desulfobacterota > CAZCTP01 > CAZCTP01 > CAZCTP01 > CAZCTP01. Next base: position 8,369 of record CAZCTP010000038.1, on the reverse strand, counting down.
TTACCTTCCCCTCCTTTGGATCTGTTAATTCAAGATTATTTCCGCTTATAGCTAAAGCTATCCTTTTAGCAGCATCCTCTTCATGAATCTCCCCCTCTTCTAACTCGAGCACATATATATGAGACTTTCCCATCTTTAAAAGCTCTATGACATCATCCTCCTTTATTATATGACCTCTTTTGAAACCAACACCTTTAAATTTCCCAGGGATTATCTTCGTTAAATCATGGCATAGCCTTTTCCCTATAGCGTTTTCGACTCTAACCTTTTTTATCATCCTTCCTCCTTAATATATCTTCGGGGTTTACCGGTATCCTTTTCAATCTTATGCCTATAGCATCATATATAGCATTTAATATAGATGGAGATACCGGGGTCTGAGCTGCATCTCCTAGCCCCTTAGCCCCAAAGGGGCCCTCTGGGTCTATTGTTTCAACCAGAATAGTATTAATGAAAGATATTTCAAGAGAAGTTGGTATCTTATAATTAAGTAAAGAGAGACTAAAATTTAATCCTTTATCTCTAAAAAAAGACTCTGTTAAAGCCTGACCGATTCCATTTGCAACAGCCCCCTCTATCTGTCCCTCTGCTCCCATAGGATTTATTGCAAATCCTAAATCATGTGCGGCAGTTATACTTTCTATCTTAATAAATCCTGTCTCCATATCTACCTCTACTTCTGCAATATGAGATGCAAATGAATATGTAGGGACAATATTCCCCCCTCCTTTTTCAATATCAAGTATATCAACCTCTGGTTCATAATAACCTATACCTATTACAGGATTGTCTCCAGTAATAGCATCAAAGAAAGGAATTTTTTTGTCATTTACGTATACAGTAGAATTTTTAATAGCTATACTGTTCTTATCCACTCCAAGTTTTTTAGCAGCTATCTCAATTATCTTTCTCTTAAGGTCATTGGCTGCATTCTTCACTGCCATCCCCACAATCATTGTTATCCTATTTCCATATGTTCCTATATCTATTGGAGAAATATCAGTATCTGCAGAATATATATTAACATCATCTACATCTACCCCTAATTCCTCAGCTGCTATCTGAGTAAGGGCAGTGTCAGATCCCTGCCCTACATCCACTGCACCGGTGAAAAGGGAGATAGAACCCCTATGGTCCAATTTAATTACAGCAGACGGTATAGGATCAACAGGTGTTACTTTACTAATCCCACCCAGATGATCTCCTGAAGCTATTCCTATCCCTTTCCCAGGAATTAATCTATTTCTCTTTTCACCCCATTTAGAAATATAGGAAGCTTTATTAATACACTCTGACAACCCACAACTCTTTATAATTGAACCGCTTCCTGTTATATCCCCGGGTTTTAATGCATTCTTTAATCTTAATTCCAAAGGATCCATATTAAGCTCTTCTGCAAGAATATCCATTGCTATCTCATACGGGAATCTAAAATCTATATCCCCTCCCCCACCCCTCTGAACAACAGATGGGATATTATTTGTATATACAAGATATCCTTCATATTTTACATGCTTAACCATATATGGGATATTTAGATACATACCTCCGAATATCATTGTTATAGGAGAGGTTCCATTATAGGAACCGTTATCAACTATGAACTTGCACTCTATAGCCTCTATCCTGCCATCCTTTTTGGCTCCGATCTTAAAGTCAAGAATCTTATAAGCTCTTCCCAATGTAAAGGTTTCTTCCCTATTAAATATTACCTTTACAGGTCTACCAGTCATTCTTGATAGAAGGGAAGCGCTAAATTCTCCTCCCAACATCTCTTCTTTACCACAAAAGGCTCCACCAACCTTCGCACTTATAAGCCTTATTCTGTCCTCTCTAATATCCAATGTGTTTGATAATTGAGTCCTTAATATATAAAGACTCTGAATGGATGTCCATACAGTAAGTCTCTCAGAAGAATCAAAATATGCTACAGCTCCTTCGGGTTCGAGGGCTGCAGAGTTACCGGGTTCTATTATAAACCTATCCTCTACAATTAGATCGGAGTTTCCAAAACCTTTCTCTATATCTCCAAACTTATGAGTCAAATGCATAGATATGTTGTTTTTTCTCTCTTCATGAATTAATGGGGCCTCAGGACTCATAGCCTCTTCAGGGTCAAATACAGATGGTAACTCTTCGAAATCAAGCTTTATAATCTCTATCGCTTCCTCAATTATATCCTTATCTGTACCTGCTATAGCTAATATTTCATCTCCTATATTCCTAACTTTATCGATTGCAAAGGGATATTTATCAGCAAATTCTGGACTATTTAAGAATGAATATTTCTTCATATTTGTATCTTTAGAAGTTGCAATAGCTTTAATACCTATTAGTCTCTTGGCTCTACTAATATCTATATTCATTATTTTCGCATGAGGGAAAGGACTCCTTAATATTTTCCCATAGAGCATATTGGGAAGTTCTATATCATCAATATACATTCCAGCCCCTGTAACCTTTTCCCTTGCATCTATCCTGGGTATCCTTTTACCAACTATTGAATATTCTTTCAATCTATTCTCCTTCTAATAACCCTATTTTACATTAATAATCCCAAGATGGCAATTGAATTTTTTATATATTTCTTATACCTTGAAATGTTATTAAATAATTTTAAAACAAGTTTTAAATATCAAATAAGAGAATTTTTGGATATATTTATGTTTTAAAAAATAGATAATAAGCCACTAACAGAAAGATTTATATATAAAATTGTATACTGTATACTTTTTACTTGACAAAAATATAAAATATAAATTATTATAATCTTAGAGATGAAGATGCCTATTCTTTTAAATTATGCGAATATTTTTGTTTTTATTTTAGTGGCTATTTTATTTATATTTTTTATACTTTTTCTATCTAAACTTATTCATCCAGATGCACCAAATCCAAAGAAGCTTATGCCCTATGAATGTGGTGAAATACCTGTTGGTTCATCATGGTTTCAGTTTAATCTGAGATTCTATATTATTGCTCTTATATTCCTAATATTTGATGTAGAGATTGTTTTTTTATATCCCTGTGCAGCTATCTTTAGAGATTGGGTATTTCATGACATAGGGTTGTTTGCCTTTAGTGAAATATTCTTATTCATCTTTATCCTGGTATTGGGGCTTATATATGTCTGGAAGAAGGGGGATCTTAATTGGGTAAAGACTTTAGTAAAAAGAGGGGGATAGATGGGTATATTATGTAATAGATTTAATCCAACTATTATAACTACAACCGTGGATAAGTTTCTAAATTGGACAAGAGAATCTTCAATATGGTATATGCTCTTTGCATTGGCATGTTGTGGTATTGAGCTTATGCAAACGGGGGGTCCAAGAACTGATCTTGATCGTTTTGGCTCCATATTTAGGGCAACCCCAAGGCAGTCAGACCTTATGATAGTTGCTGGAACATTGACATATAAGATGGCATCAAGATTAAGACTTCTCTATGAACAGATGCCAGAACCAAAATATGTCATATCAATGGGAAGTTGTGCTAATTCGGGGGGACTATTTACATTAAGCTATTCTGTAGTTATGGGGGCTGATAAAATTGTCCCTGTGGATGTCTATATACCCGGATGTCCCCCAAGACCTGAGGCATTGACCCAGGGAATAATCAAACTTCAGGAAAAGATAAAAAGGGAAAGATATATAGTTAAGAAATGAATGAGAAAAATATATTTGAGAAATTAAAAGAAAGATTTGGAGATAACATATTAGAATTAAAGGATAATATCCCTCAGCCCTTTATAAGGGTAAACCGTAATTTAATAGAAGATATATGCTTTTTCTTAAGGGATGAAAAAGATTTATTATTTGATTCATTGGCCTGTTTAAGCGGTGTAGATTATAAGGATTATTTCACTGTTGTTTATCACCTCTTTTCTACTATTAAAAAACATAAAGTAGTATTAAAAGCAGATATTGAAAGAGGTAAACCAGAAATAAAGAGTGTTGAAAGGGTATGGAAGGTTGCAAATTGGTTTGAAAGAGAAACATACGATATGTTTGGCATACTATTCTTAGAGCATTCAGACCTCAGAAGAATCCTTTTGCCAGAAGATTGGAAAGGGTATCCTTTAAGGAAAGATTATAAATATCCAGAGGAGTATCATGGAATTACAGCTCAGAGATGAAGAATTTTTAGAAACTGGTGAGATGATATTAAATATGGGTCCCCAGCATCCCAGTACCCATGGGGTCATCAGATTTGTAATAAAGTCTGATGGAGAAGTCATAAGTGAAGCAGATCCTGAAATAGGTTATTTACATAGAGGGTTGGAAAAGATTGCAGAGAGAGTGAATTACCATCAATACATGCCCTATACTGATAGATTAGATTACCTTGCATCGATGAACTGTAATATTGGATATGCTATGACAGTTGAAAAGTTGGCTCAGATAGAGGTTCCAGAAAGGGCTGAATATATAAGGGTAATTATGGCTGAATTGAATAGAATAGCAAGCCATTTAATAGCAGTTGGGACATTTGGAATGGATATGGGAGCTGTTACACCATTCTTACATGCACTAAGGGAAAGAGAAAGGATAAACGACCTGTTTGAGATGGTATGTGGAGCAAGGCTTACATATAACTATATAAGGATTGGTGGAGTATCTAAAGATCTTCCAGATGGATTTATTGAAAAGACGAGGGAATTCCTCGATTATTTTGAACCCAAGATTGATCAGTATAATAGACTTTTATCATATAATAAGATATTTGTAAAAAGACTGGCAAATATTGCGGTAATAACTAAAGAGGATGCCATTCAATATGGGATAGTTGGACCAAACCTCAGAGGCTCTGGAATAAAATGGGACTTAAGAAAGGACGAGCCATATTCCTTATACCCAAAGCTTGAGTTCGATATACCCATAGGATATGGAGAAAAGGGTACACTGGGAGATTGTTTTGATAGATATATGGTAAGGATAAGGGAAATGAAGGAAAGTGTAAAGATTATAAGGCAATGCCTTGATCAGATTCCTGGAGGAGAAATTATGACAAAGATTCCAAGAATTCTTAAGATTAAGGAGGGGGAGGTATATTTAAGAACAGAGGCTCCAAGAGGAGAATTGGGGTTCTATCTTATAAGTGATGGTTCTCAATATCCGTATAGACTTAAATTGAGGACAGGGTCTTTTTCTGCGATGAGTATAATAAAGAAGATAAGCAAGGGATGCATGATAGCAGATCTTGTTGCAATAATAGGAAGTCTGGATATAATAGCTCCAGAAATTGATAGGTAAGATATGGAATATATATTAAATATCATCCTAGAGAAAAGCAACCTGACTTTAGAGATTGCTTATATTATTAGCATAATACTTATTTCCTTTGGGTTACTATTTATATTTGTTGCTCCTGTTGCTGGATTCCTGACATACATAGAAAGAAGGGTTGCTGGTAGAATGCAGTCACGAATAGGTCCTAATAGGGTTGGTCCCCAGGGTCTTTTGCAGTTTGTGGCTGATGGAATCAAATTAATATTAAAAGAGGATATAATACCTGAGAATGCAGATAAAAATCTATTCCGCCTTGCCCCTTATCTATGTTTTATTGGAACATTTGGAGCGTTTGTTGCTATCCCATTTGGTAAATATTTTATAGTTAGTGACCTGAACATTGGAATATTTTATATCCTTGCAATATCATCTCTTGGAGTTGTTGGTATAATAATGTCAGGATGGGCATCAAACAATAAGTGGTCTCTATTAGGAGGTATGAGAGCTGCAGCTCAGATTATAAGCTATGAAATACCCACTGGCTTAGCTATATTATCCGTTATACTTATATCAGGAAGCTTGAGTATGCAAGATATCGTTAAAAGCCAGGGAGGAGTATGGTTTATATTCCACAATCCATTTGTATTTATCTCATTTTTTATATATTTTATATCTGCGCTGGCAGAGGTAAACAGAACCCCCTTTGATATACCTGAAGCAGAATCAGAGCTTGTAGCCGGTTATCATACTGAATACAGTGGCTTTAGATTTGCTATATTCTTTCTATCTGAATATGCAAATCTATTTGTTATAAGCGCTATAGCATCAACTCTGTTTCTTGGTGGATGGTGGGTTCCAAAACCATTGGACTCTCTTTTACCCTTGAGTTTAATGGGAACGATAATATTTCTTATTAAGGTTTCAATCATTATATTCATAATAATGTGGCTCAGATGGACCCTACCAAGATTAAGGGTTGATCAACTAATGGGGTTATGCTGGAAGGTGTTAATACCGATATCATTTATTAATCTTATGGGCACAGCAATATGGCTTATGGCATTTCCGGATAAGAGGTTCTTTGGATTATTATGAGTCAATATTTTAAAGATATTGTTGAAGCTATTATTACAATAGGGAAAGGAATGGTAATTACCCTTATTACATTCTTTTCTCGACCTATTACAATTCAATATCCTGATGTAGATATAAAAAGAGATAAACTTCCTGAAAGCTATTCAGGATTTTTAGCTCCAATGTCAGATAGATATAGAGGATTCCTTAATGTAGATATATCTATATGCATTGCGTGTAAACAGTGTGAACAGACCTGTCCGATAAATTGTATAGAGATAGAAGATATAAAGATTGAGAAGAAAAAGATAGTTAATAGATTTGGTAAGGAAACAGTAAAGGTAAAGGAACCAACAAGATTTGATATAAACATAAGTAGATGTATGTTTTGTGGCCTATGCGTAGATGTATGTCCAACCGGGGCAATATTTTTTACAAAGGAGTTTGAAAAAGCGACAGAGAATTTTGATGAGCTCATATTTCACTTTGTAGGGAGTAAAAATGGGTAATATAATATTTTATACGTTATCTTTAATAACAATTATCTCGGCATTTTTTGTAGTATTATCAAGGAATATTGTCCATGCCGCCTTTTCTCTATTATTCACTCTATTTGGAGTTGCGGGGTTGTATATATTCCTTGGAGCAGACTTCTTAGGAGCTGTTCAACTTATTCTTTATGTGGGAGGTATTCTTATCCTTATACTATTTGGCGTTATGTTAACAACCAATGTAGTCAATATAAGGGTATATGAGGGAAGGATAAGTATGTTTAAAGGATTTATGATCTCATCTGGTATATTTTTAATTCTATTCTTTACTGAAGTCTCATTAGTAAGATGGAATGTGGTAGAAAATCCTATAATTCCCACACTACATAGTATAGGAAATGCGTTTTTAAGTAGATATATATTCCCCTTTGAGATAGTATCGGTTCTATTACTTTCCGTACTTATTGGAGCTGTAATAATTGCAAGAAAGGAGATAAAATGATAACTATATATCATTATCTATTTATAAGTATAGTCCTTTTTTCATTAGGTATATACGCTGTTCTAACTCGAAAGAATGCGATAGGTGTATTAATGGGAATAGAATTAATCCTGAATTCGGCATCACTCAATTTTGTTACATTCTCCCATTATATAAAACCTTCTCCACAGGGTATAAATATATCTGGACAGATATTTGCTATATTTATAATTGTCCTGGCTGCTTCAGAAGTAGCGGTTGCACTTGCCATTATATTAGCAATTTATAAATATTATAGGTCAATAAATGTTGATGTAATAGATTCATTAAAGGGATAATATGGATATAAGTAGAGTAAGAGATTATATATGGCTTATTCCTCTTCTCCCACTTATGGGGGCTATATTTAATGGCCTACTTGGTAAGAAGGCTGGCAATAAAGTTGTTAGTTTAGTGGGGTTTCTTGCTCCATTTACTTCATTTATTATATCTTTAATAGTATTTTGGAATCTAATATCATCTACTCCACACAATCGGCTATATGATTACATTGTATATAAATGGATTGATGTAGGAAATTTAAATATTAATATAGGGCTACATATTGACCCATTATCTATGATAATGCTTCTGGTCGTTACAGGAGTTGGATCCGTTATACATTTATATTCTATTGGGTATATGCACGGAGATAAAAGATATTCAAGATACTTTTCATTCTTAAATCTATTTACATTTTCGATGCTCCTTTTAGTATTAGCAGACAATATTTTACTTATGTTTGTAGGTTGGGAGGGAGTTGGTCTATGTTCTTATCTCTTGATAGGGTTCTGGTTTGAGCATAAGCCAAATGCAGTAGCTGGGATGAAAGCTTTTATTGTTAATAGGGTTGGAGACTTTGGATTTACAATAGGAATGATATTACTATTCTTTAGCCTTGGGAATAAAGGAATATGGACTCTCAATTTTGGAGAAATATCTAATAATGTTAATCTCCTTATAGGAACTAAGATAGGTGGAATTGAAGTTATAACAATTATTACTCTTTTGCTATTTATTGGTGCAACTGGAAAATCTGCACAGATACCACTG
>CAZCTP010000037.1:0-25854 GCA_964501575.1 uncultured Thermodesulfobacteriota bacterium | reverse complement strand
AAGGTGGTAAGATATGCTGCATAATGTTATCACGAAAAAAGAGATGCTTACAAAAAGAGAGATTGACTTATTTATATATATAAATTAAAATAGAGTTTAAAATACTATTTAATTAAAGGAGGCATACTATGATAGAGAGGAGATTATTAAGAGTAAATCTTAAAAATGGTGGTGTAGGAGTTGAGTCTATTCCTGAAAAAACTTTAAAAGATTTTATTGGAGGTAGAGGCATCGGAATAAAATATCTATATGATGAGTTAAAGCCTAATGTTGACCCATTAGGAGAGGAGAATAAGTTGATATTTATATCTGGTCCCCTTGCTGGTTCGGGAGCTCAGTCTGCTTCGAGATGGATTGTTACTACAAAAAGTCCATTAACAGGTACATATACAAGGTCTGTAGGAGGTGGAGATTTCGCTGCATGGATGAGATTTGCAGATTTTGATGCCATTATTTTAGAAGGTAAGAGTGAGAAGCCGGTATATCTATATATAGAAGATAACAAGTATGAATTGAAAGATGCTGGAGATCTATGGGGTAAGAATACTGTTGAAACTCAAGAAAGTTTAAAAAAGATATATAGTAATAGAATCAGAATTGCATGTATAGGGCCTGCTGGTGAAAGGCTTGTTAAAATATCAGGAATATTGAGTGATAGAAGGATAGCTGCAAGAGGCGGAGTAGGAGCAGTAATGGGATCTAAGAGTCTTAAGGCTATTGTGATAAATGCTTCTCCTCCTCCAAAGCTTCACGATCCTCAGAGATTTAAAGAGCTTATTAAAGAACAGGTTAATATATTTAGAGCAGGCGGTGAACAGTTTATCCACTTTTCTGAAGCCGGTACTGTTATGCCTGAGGTTATGAATTCCCTTGGTATATTTCCTGTAAAGAACTTTAGAGGGGGAACCATTGATAATTTTGAAAAGATAGCTGGAGATGAATATTTTAAAATAAAGGAGAAAAATACTGGATGTTATACCTGTATGATTCATTGTGGAAATATATTTCATGTTAAAGAGGGTAAATATGCTGGTGCTTCAAGTGAAGGGCCAGAATATGAGTCTTTATGGTCATTTACCGGACCTATCAATAGTACTGATATCGGGGCTACAATTGCTGCAGATTCCTTATGTGATGATCTTGGATTAGATACAATAAGTGCTGGAGGAGCTATTGGATTCGCTTTTGAGCTATTCGAGAAAGGTATTATCACAAAGTCAGATACTGACGGTCTTGAGCTTAAATACGGAGACCATGAAATTCTTCATACACTCTTAAAAAAGATTGCTTACAAAGAAGGATTTGGAGAGATATTATCAGAAGGGGTAAAAAGAGCTGCTGAAAAAATAGGTAAAGGAGCTGAAAAGTACGCTATGCATGTTAAGGGGCAGGAACTCCCAGGGTATGAACCCAGAGGAGCAAAGGCTCATGGTATAAATTATGCTACGTCGAATGTTGGTGCAAATCACAATTATGGTTATGCAATGCAGGAAATATTTGGAATTCCCATACCAAGAGCTGTCGATAGGTTCGCTGAAGAGGGTAAGGGTGATATTGTAAAATTTAACCAAGATATGGTAGCATTAATGGAAGTTGGCATAGCATGTGCTTTCCCATCTCTATTTGGTTGGTTCAACCCAGAAATATTATCAAAGATGCTTGTGGCATCTATGGGAATGGAGGAGTTTGCAAATATTCAGAATTTGATGGTTGTAGGTGATAGGATATATAATTTAGAGAGAGCTTTTAATGTAAGAGAAGGTTATAACAGGAAGGATGATGTTCTCCCTGAAAGATTCCTTAAAGAACCATTGGAGAACGCAGTTGCTGGTGTAGGAGAAATGTATAGAAAATTTGATAAAATGATTGATGAATATTATAATGTAAGAGGATGGAATAATAATGGTATACCAACCGCTGATAAACTTAGGTCTCTTGGATTAGATTATGTTATAAAGGATATAGAAAAATTCTATTAATATGGAAGAAAAATTTAGTAGGCTCAAAGAGATATTGAATGGAATGGGAAGGGTTCTTATAGCCTATTCAGGAGGTGTTGATAGTACTTTCCTCCTCAAGGTGTCTCATGACTTGCTAAATGATAATGTATTGGCCGTAACAGCCTATTCTAATACATATCCAAAAAGAGAACTTAATGAAGCCTGTGAAATGGCTAAGAAAATAGGGGTAAAACATGTTATAATAGAATCGAAGGAGCTTGATATTAAAGAGTTTAAAAATAATCCTCCAGATAGGTGCTATTATTGTAAGAAAGAACTATTTTTAAAATTATCTAAAATTGCGAAGGAATATGACTTTAATTATATATTAGATGGTAGTAATTATGATGATAAGGACGATTATAGACCTGGTAGATCTGCTTCTAAGGAATTTAATATTATAAGTCCTCTGGAAGAAGTGGAGCTGACTAAGGATGAAATAAGAACCCTTTCCAGAAAACTTAAGCTTCCTACATGGGACAAGCAACCCTTCGCCTGTTTATCTTCAAGATTTCCATATGGTGAAGAGATAACAGAGAATAAGCTTAAAAAGGTAGAGATGGCTGAAGAATATCTAAATTCTGTTGGATTTAAGATATACAGAGTTAGAAATCATGGTGATATAGTCAGGATAGAGGTCAGTAAATCCGATATAGGACTAATCTTAGAACTTTCTGATAAAATAATAAAAAAGTTTAAGGATATAGGCTATAAATATATAACCCTTGATCTTGAGGGTTATAGAACTGGTAGCATGAATGAGATTTTAAACAGGGAGGTTTTATGAAGGATGTAGTTATAGTAAGTGCAGTCAGAACTCCAATAGGATCTTTTAATGGGTCTTTGAGTTCTGTATCTGCAACAAAATTAGGAAGTATAGTTGTAGCTGAAGCTGTAAATAGAGCTGGGATTAAAAAAGAAGATGTAGATGAAGTTATAATGGGTAATGTTTTAAGTGCTGGATTGGGACAGGCACCTGCCCGCCAGGCAGCATTATGGGCAGGGCTACCCTATAATATAGGAGCACTTACAATTAACAAAATGTGTGGATCTGGATTAAAGGCTGTTATGCTTGCTGCACAGGCCATTATTGCAGGAGATGCTGATATAGTAGTTGCAGGTGGTATGGAGAATATGAGCCAATCTCCTTATTTATTGGGAAAGGCAAGAACTGGATACAGAATGGGACATGCTCAGCTTATAGACTCTATGATAAAAGATGGTTTATGGGATGTATATAATGATATGCATATGGGAGGATGCTGTGAATTATGTGCTGAAGAGTTAAAGATATCAAGAGAAAAACAGGATGAGTATGCTATAAATAGCTATAAAAAGGCACTAACAGCTGAGAAAGATGGAAAATTTAAGAAGGAAATAGTCCCGGTAGAGATCCCTAAAAAGAAAGGAGAACCAATAAGAGTAGATGAGGATGAAGAGCCCCAAAGAGCTAATCTCGAAAAGTTGAAAAATCTCTTCCCGGCTTTTAAAAAGGATGGGACAATAACAGCTGGAAATGCATCTTCAATAAATGATGGAGCATCTGCTGTTGTTGTCATGGGAGCGGATAAGGCTAAAGAACTTGGTGTAAAGCCTTTAGTCAGAATTGTTGCCCAAGCATCCGCAGGGAATGCCCCCGAGTGGTTTACAACAGCCCCTGCAGAGGCTATAACAAGGGTATTAAAGAGAGCTGGGCTTAAACCAAACGATATAGATCTTTACGAAATAAATGAAGCATTCTCTGCAGTAGCTATTGCAGTGGTTGATAAATTGGGGATAAATTATGATAAAGTTAATATAAATGGTGGTGCTGTGGCTCTTGGACATCCAATTGGTGCCAGTGGTGCAAGAATTCTTACTACTTTAATATATGCTATGGAAGATAGGGGAGTAAATAGAGGGGTTGCAAGCCTATGTATTGGAGGAGGAGAAGCCGTAGCTGTAGTTGTGGAGAGAATCAATTGAAAAAGGGATATGTTCAGGTATATACAGGTAATGGTAAAGGTAAAACAACCGCAGCTCTTGGTTTGGCTTTGAGAGCATGTGGGCATAATCTTATGGTATATATAATCCAGTTTATGAAAGGGAATATAGATTATGGTGAGATTAAGATTACAGAAAGGCTCCGTCCAAATCTAACTATATTTCAGTCTGGAAGAGAATGTTTTGTTAGTAAAGAGAATCCGGATCAAATAGATAAAGAATATGCAAAAAAGGGACTTAAGCTTTCAAAGGAGATAATAAATAGTGGGATGTATGATATAGTTATACTCGATGAGATAAACTGTGCTGTAGATTTTGGTCTTATAGAAGTAAATGAGGTTATAGATATCATAAAGAATAAACCAGAAGAGGTTGAAATAATATTAACAGGTAGAAATGCTCCAAATGAGATAATAGATATAGCAGATCTTGTTACAGAAATGAAAGAGATAAAACATTATTATTTACATGGTATTAAGGGAAGAAAGGGGATTGAAGTATAATGGTAAGAAGGTTAAGAATTCTTATAGGAAAACCAGGTTTAGATGGTCATGATAGGGGGGCAAAGGTTGTAGCGAGAGCTTTAAGGGATGCAGGATTTGAAGTAATATATACTGGCCTTCATCAGACCCCTGAGGAGATTGTAAAAGCAGCTATAGAAGAGGATGTTGATGCTATAGGTTTAAGTATTCTTTCTGGAGCTCATAACTATTTATTTAAAAGAGTGCTTGAACTCCTTAAAGAGAATGGGGTAGAAAATATTGTACTATTTGGAGGAGGTATTATACCGAAGGAGGATATAGTTGAGCTTAAGAAAATTGGGGTAAAGGAGATATTTACTCCGGGTACATTTACTAAAGATATTATAAGATTTGTTAAGGATAATATCAAACCTCGAGGAGAGTGATGCTATACAAGAAGATATTAAATGGAGATGTAAGAGCAGCTGCAAAGCTTATAAGAGATATTGATGATAAGATACCCTCAGCTGTTGAGGAGCTTAAGAAATTGTATCTACATTCAGGTAATGCTTTTATAATTGGGGTTACTGGATCTCCAGGAGTCGGGAAAAGTACGCTTATTGATTGCCTGATTAATGAGTTTAGAAAGAAGGATAGAAGCGTGGGAATTATAGCGATAGACCCGACGAGTCCCTTCTCAAAGGGGGCTATATTAGGAGATAGAATTAGAATGAACAGGCATACCCTTGATGAAAAGGTATTTATAAGGAGCTTAGCCACGAGGGGGCATCTTGGAGGGCTCAGTGCATCCACAAATGATATAGTTACAGTTATGGATGCTATGGGAAAGGATGTAATATTGATTGAGACTGTTGGAGTTGGTCAGGATGAGATAGAGATTGTAGAGATTGCTCATACTGTTATAGTTACCCTTGTCCCTGGAATGGGAGATGAAATACAGATTATTAAGGCTGGTATCCTGGAAATAGGAGATATATATATTATCAATAAATCTGAAAGAGATGGGGCTGATAGACTATTTAGAGAACTTGAAGGTATGATAGAAATGAATAATAAGGGTAAGGATGGGTGGAAACCGCTTATATTTAAAACAGAGGCTATAAAATATAAGGGTATAGATGAAGTTATAGATGGTATAGAGCTTCATAGAGATTATTTAATAAGGAACTCCCTATTTAAGAGAAGTGACAGGGTAAGAGAGATATTTCTTGAAATATTGAGAGAAAAGATAATGGGGAACCTTCTTAAGGATATAGGAGAGAATTTAGATAGCATGGTAGATGATATAGTTGAAAGGAGAACAGATCCCTATACAATTGCGGAAAGAGTATTATCCAATTATAAAAGGGAATAGACTATGAAGATAAGACATAAAATTATATTCTACTTTTTCCTATGGTATATAGTTGGTGTTATATTTGGAGTTAGCTTTGTATATATAGGGATGGGATTAACCGGAGAACAGATAAGTAGGTTTTCGAGGGTCACGGCCTTGGTTGCGGGGCCACTTCTTATACTCTTAGGTATATTGGTAAATTACTGGGCAAATGAGATTGAAAGGCTTATTGATACAGAAAGTTCCCTGGATGATATATTGAAGAAGCTCTTAAATCTTCCAAATAAGCTTGTTTATACCCTCATTTCAACATTCTTCTTTGGTCCGCTTTTGGTCTCTTTATTCCTTTACAAAGAAAACATGTTTACAGCACTGGATAGTTTTTTTTGTACCTCGGGGTCTTTTTTTACAGGGCTTGGGGTTTCTGGTCTTGTATACTACTCGGTTAAAATTAGTATAAGTCCTTTGATTAAATCCCTTAAGATAAAGTCTATAGACCCAATTATAAGGAATATACATTTTGTTCCAAATATAAAGATAAAACAGCTTATAATGATGATATTTACTACTCTATTATCTGTAGCATTTATCTCTCTATTTTCATATGCAAGGGGACAGATCGCTATTAAGGAACAGCTAAAAAAACAGCTTCTTTATAGAATTGATAGCACAAAGAAGAATATGGAAGATCTACTAATAAATATAGGTCCTGGAATGATAAGTCAGATGGATGTGGCAGATTATGAGATTCCTTTTCTATTGGATAAAGATGGTAAACTTAGGGGAGGAAGTGTAGATATAAAGGAGATAAGAAGTCATTTTAAAGGCAATAAAGGTATTATAGATGATAGACCAAGGGATAGGCTGATAACCTATATCAGGTTATCAAATGGTGATTATATGGGTATAATTACATCTCTTGCTGGTATAAAGGGTCCACTTTATAATATAAGGAATTCTCTCATTATATTTTCACTCTTTATATTATGTGTCGCTTCTATAATATCGTATCTATCGGCAAAGGACCTTTCAAATCCATTAAATTTGTTGGTATCTCCTATTAAAAATATATCAGCAGGGGACCTGAGAGAAGAAATATATGTTGAGAGCGAAGATGAGACAGGGATAGTATCTTCTTCAATTATTGAGATGGTAAATAATATGAGAAGAATGGTTGGAAACATTAAGAATGTTTCAACAAATTTGTTGGAGGCAACAAAGGATATATCAAATAGATCAAAGGTAATCCTTGAAGGGTCTGAATCTCAGAGTTCTTCGGTTGATGAAACATATTTGTCTATGAATGATATAAATAATTCAATAAAGGGTATTGAGGAAAATGTTGATAGTCTTTCAAACTCTGCTCAAGAAAGTTCATCATCTATACTTGAGATGGGTAATAGTATAGAAGAGGTTGCAGAAAACATTGAAAATCTGGCTTCATCGGTAGAGTTTACCACCTCAGCGATGAATGAGATGATAATCTCAATAGGTGAAGTAGCCTCAAATGTTAATGAACTCTCTTCTATCGCTCAAGAGAGCGCGTCATCTATGGTGGAAATGGATAATACTATAAGAGAAGTTGGAGAAAGTACTAAACATACAGAAAAGTTATCTGAAGAGGTTATGAGGGATGCAGAATTTGGAATGACTTCTGTTGATTCTACAATGGTAGGGATGAAAAACATTAGAGATAGTGTGAATAATGCATCCGATGTTATAAATGAGTTAGAGGTTATGGTAAGGAGTATAGGTAAAGTAGTAAATGTAATAGAAGAAGTTACAGACCAGACCAGTTTACTTGCATTAAACGCAGCTATAATAGCAGCTCAGGCTGGAGAACATGGGAAAGGATTTGCGGTAGTGGCAGAGGAGATAAAAGACTTGGCGGAAAGGACATCAAATTCTACAAAGGAAATAAGCGGACTAATAGAAGGAATTCAAAAGGAGTCTTTAAGAGTAACAAAGGAAGTAAATAATGTAAAAGAGAGAGTGGAAGAAGGAGTTAGTCTTTCAGAAGCAGCCAGGGATGCTTTGAGAAAGATATTAGATAGTGCTAAAAGATCTATGGATATGGTTAGAGGTATTGCAAGGGCTACAGAGGAACAGATTAAGGGAAGTAAAAATATAACCGAAGTCATAGAAAAAGTTGCTCAGATGTCTCAGGAGATATCAAGAGCTACAAACGAACAGAAAAGGAGCGGGGAAGAAATAATGAGAGCAGCTGAAGAAATGAGAAATATAGCTTCTAATGTGAAATATAGTACTCAGGAACAGACGAAGGTGAGTAAATTAATCATTGATGCCATTGAGAATATAAAAAAAATGGTATATCAAATAAAAAAGGCTACAAATGACCAGGTAAAGAGAAGTGACCTTGTTTTAAAGGCAGTGGATAATATAAAAACCATAACAGAGAACAATTCAAACAATATTTCAGAGATGGAGAAGGCTATCTTAACATTAGAAAAAGAGGCTAATTTATTGATAGAAGAAGTAGGGAGGTTTCAGGTGTAGTGGAACTCACTGAGGAGCTGAAGAGATTAAAGGATGAATTTTACTTGCATCAAAGACTGAACTATTCATTGAGTAGAACAACCGATCTAAAAAGAGTTTTTAAAGTATTATCTGAAGCAATTTTATACGGAAGTAAAGATGATATATGTATAATATTCTTAATAGATAGAGAGGATAAAAATATTATAGTATTAGAACATGTTCAGATCGGTTTTGAGGGAATAGAGAATGATAGTATTAAAAACCTGTTTAATGATAGAATAGATATAAGAGAATGTGATTTTGTTAAAAAGATATTAGAAGAGAAAATCCCTTCTGTAAATGATAATGTAGAAAATACTTTAAGAGGTCTTTTAAAAGAAAAGGGGAATATTTCAAAATTTTTTGATATAAAATCCTTTCTATTAGTTCCTTTATTGGTTGAAAATAATGTTGAGGGATTTGCATTAGTTTCAAAGAAAGATATTTTTAAAAAGGATGAAATAGAAAGAATACATAGATTTATGGAACATGGGGGGCTTGCTGTAGAAAGGACAAACCTTTACAGAGAAACTAAGGAGAGATATAAAGAGCTTGAGGTTTTATATGAATTGGGGACAAAGATAAGCTCTTTAATAAGGCTTGATGATATACTTCCAGTTGTTATGGATGGTATAAAAGAGATTATATCATATGATGTTGGAACAATAGGGTTGCTTGATGAAAAGAGGGAAAAATTTGAAATATACAAAGTAAGAGGGATGACCGAGAGAGAAGAAGTATGGTTTAAATCTATTGTTCCGGCTATATCCAAAGAGTTCATATCATGGGCTATAGGAGAGAATATAAAGGAACCAAGATTTATAGAGGTTAAGAAAGATCCTCCTCCTATAGATCCTAAATATCTGAGATATTTTCTAAATATGCCTCTTGCTTTTGAGAATGAATTGATAGGGCTTATTACCTTAGGAAGAATTGACAGGGAGTTTAAGAAGAAGAATGCAAAGACAATGACAATTATGGCATCTCAGATAGCCGGATTAATGAAAAGAGCAAAAGAGTATCAGGAAGAGTTAGAAAAAAAGAATATCGAACTCTTTGCTCTTTCCCATTCTATAGGTGAAATCAGCGAGAATTATAAATTTGATAAGATGATAGGTAAGAATCATAAAATGAGAGATATATTTAATTTAATAAGAAATATAGCTGATACAGATGCTACTTTCTTAATTCAAGGAGAGACGGGTACAGGAAAGGAATTAATTGCACGATCTATACATTTTAATAGCAATAGAAAAGATAAACCATTTATAAAAGTAAACTGTTCTTCTATCCCGGAAACTTTATTGGAAAGTGAGCTGTTTGGTTATGTAAAGGGTGCATTTACCGGGGCACATAGAGATAGAATAGGAAGGTTTGAATTGGCTGATAAAGGCACTCTATTTCTTGATGAGGTGGGAGATATACCCTTATCCATGCAGATAAAACTTTTAAGAGTTTTACAGGAAATGGAATTTGAAAGAATAGGGAGTAATAAAACTATAAAGGTTGACGTAAGGATAATTGCAGCAACAAATCAGAATCTTGAAGAGCTTATTAAAGAAGGGAAATTTAGAAAAGACCTGTTTTATAGGCTCAATGTCGTCCCCATTCATCTTCCACCACTTAGAGAAAGGAAAGATGACATTATTTTACTAACCATGTATTTCCTGAGAATGTATACTGAAAAGTATAAAAAGGATATAAAGGAGATAGCTCCGGAAGGATTAAATCAGCTTCTTTCATATCATTGGCCAGGCAATGTGAGAGAACTTGAGAATATAATAGAGAGAGCTGTTCTTATGGAGAGAGGAGATGTAATAAAGAGCTTTGATATATCTACTCCATATCATAAGGGTATAGAAGAGATTAATGGTGTAAACTACCAGAAGGCGAAAGAAGAGAATGCAAGGCTATTTGAAAGAGAATATTTCTCAAGACTTTTAAGAAGATATAAAGGAAATATATCTAAAGTAGCTATACATTCAGGTATTAATAGAAAGAGTCTTTATCTAATAATGAAGAAGTGCAACTTAAGAAAAGAGGACTTTAAAGAATAAACAACTTATGGTGCCGGAGGTGGGGGTCGAACCCACACGCTCTTAAAGAGCACGGGATTTTGAGTCCCGCGTGTCTCCCAGTTCCACCACTCCGGCTTATGAATTATGATAAGTGAAAAATTTTTAAGTGTCAATTAAAAACTTAATTTACCCCTGCAATTACAAGAAACAAACCTTGGAATGCTTAATTTACATTTGGTTTGCCTCCCCGGACAGATTGAAGGATAATCATCCCAATAAGGAATAAAGAGGCGATAGATAAAGTAGCTGGCCTCTGACTTCCAAAAATGTAAGAAAGATAGCCAAAGATTAAAGGACCAATTATAGCTGAAGATTTTCCAACAAAAGAATATACACCGAAATATTCACATTCTTTTCCCTTTGGAATAAACTGGAGATAAAAGGCCCTGGTAGATGATTGTACAGCACCAAGTGAGAATCCTGCAAGAGAGGCTATAGCTAAAAATTCAAGTTTAGTCTGAATAAAGAAGGCTAAAGTTACTACAATTGTCCATATAATTAATGTTATTATAATAATATTTTTAGGTCCCCATATATCTGTTGGTTTTGCTATTATAAAGGCACCAATAAGTGCTGTAACCTGAACCAGCAAATAAAGGATTATTAATTCCTCCATTCTGAAGGCAAGGGTAGTTGCAGCAAAGATGCTGGAAAATACTATTACTGTATTTATGCCATCCTCATATATCATATAGGAGATTAAAAATTTCTTTGTTTCTCGTTTATTCCAGATTTCCTTTAATGTTTTAAATACATATTTAAGCCCCAGCAACCCTGCTTGAGTCAGAGAATGCTTCCCTTTAATATCTGGGGGGAGAAAAACAAACGCAGGGATTGAAAAAAGAGAGAATAAGAGAACTACCATGAGCCAGATGGCATTAAACTCACCCCTTTTAGCTAATGGAAGAGCTAATATTAAAGAAAGGATAGAACCCCCATAACCAACTCCAAATCCCCATGCAGAAACTCTGCCTTGATATTCCTTTGGAGCTATATGTGGTAAGAATCCATTATAAAATACGATCCCTCCTTCTACCCCTATATTTGCCAATATAGCCAATAAAAACCCTTCCAATATCATTCCTTTATGAAGAAATGAAAAACCTGCTATTGCTATAAGACTTATAACTGTATATATAAATAGAAGCCTTTTTCTTATTCCGGAATAATCTGCAATACCTCCAAGAAAAGGGGAACTTAAAGATACTATAACCATACTAAGGGAAATAGCTCTCCCCCACCATAGATCACCTTGACCGCTTTCGTTCCCTACAATAATATTTGCATAATAGACGGGGAAAATTACAGAAACAATTATAGCGGAGTAGGTTGAATTTGCAAAATCGAAAAGGCACCAGCTAAAAATATATTTTTTATTTAATTTCATTTTGGGATTACATTTTGATATATTGTAACAACCCCCTCAAAAATTGACAAAATATTTTTTACTTATGAGGTTAGAACATCCATCTATTGCAGTAATTGAAATATTCCGGTCCTTAATTATCAAGGATGAGTCTGCTGTAAATGGTTGTTAGATCAACTTTTTTGGGAAAGAGAAGATATATGAATAATGGTTTAAAGTTTATACTTCTCTATAATTTTATTGATAATTTTATAAAATGGTGGATATGATATAAAGCCATCGTATATTAGCATCTCAAAATTTTTAATTGACAACTTTATGAATTAATTGTTAGTTTATATAAATAGATTTTAGTTAATAATAAGGAGGAAGAGAATTATGAGATTAAAAGATAGAGTAGCAATTGTTACCGGTGGAGGAGCAGGAATTGGAAGAACATATTGTATAGGACTTTCCAAAGAAGGAGCAAAGGTTGTTATAGCTGAAATAAACTTTGAGGATGCAAAAAAGGTAGAGAAAGAGATACTTGATAGCGGTGGTGATGCATTGGCTATAAAAACGGATGTTTCAAATTGGGATAGTGTTCATAGTATGGTGGATGAGGCTGTAAAGAAATACGGAAGGATTGATATACTTATAAATAATGCCGCATTATATCCTATGAAGTCATGGCTTGAGATAAGTGAAGAAGAATGGGATAGGGTATTAGCTGTCAATTTAAAAGGGTGTTTCATATGCTCAAGAGCTGTATTCCCGTATATGAAAAGTCAGGGTAAAGGAAAAATAATAAATATTTCCTCATCAACCGTATATTTTGGGACCAATCTCTTCCTACATTATGTATCATCAAAGGGTGGAATAATAGCTTTTACAAGAGCTCTTGCAAGGGACCTCGGTGATTATGGAATAAATGTGAATGCTGTAACACCTGGCCTAACACAATCTGAACATATAAAGGAAGTTACCCCTCAAGAATTTGCTGATCAATTAGCAGCTCAACAGTGTTTAAAAAGAAAAGAACAGCCAGAGGATCTTTTAGGAGCAGTTATGTTTTTAGCATCAGATGATTCAGATTTTATAACCGGACAGACAATAAATGTTGATGGTGGATGGGCAATGCATTAGTTTAAGAAGGAAGGATTAAATGACATTAAAGAGCATCGATTATGATAAATGTGAAAGATGTGAACTCAGGATAAGAAGGGGATGTCCTGTAATTGACAGTTGTCCAACAGATGTCTTGAGATATGATAAAGAAAAGAAGCCTGTAATTAGATATCCAGAGGATTGTCATAGCTGTTTTTTGTGTGAAATTGATTGTCCAAATAAGGCTATTAATGTATCTCCTGAGATTCCCCTTCCCATACTTCCATACTGAATTGAAGGGGACAGAAAACATAAGGATAAATAGTGCGAAATGGGAAGTTGCTTCGCCTCCTATCTACGTGCCTGCCTGTGCGTCGCACGCAGACAGGCTGTCGTACAGGCAGGTCGGATCGCAATGACTGTGGGAGAGAGGAGTTCAATGTTGAATGTGGGATGTAGAGCATTGAACATAGAACATCCTAAGCCCAAATTATAAAGCCGTTCATGAATCCATCAAGGATTGTTCCTGATATTCTTATTAATTGATTATTATATAAAATTATTGTAGAATATTAATAAAATATGAGAAAAAATAGATTGGATATATTCATATTTATCTCTATATTGATTCATTTGTCAATATTTTTATTATGGAATAATAATACTATAAAAAATTTGCCAAAGGGGAAAGAACCTATTATAGTGGATGTTATAGACCTTCCTAAAGAAAAAAGCCCCAAAGAAAATAAGTCTAACAAGCTTGCTGAAAGAAGTCATAAAACAGTCCAAGAAACGAGGAAGAAGGGGCCTCCATCTTCTGGAGAAAGACTAAAAGGTGAAGAAAGAAGAATAGCAAAGGTTAGACCAAGAATACTACATAAAAGATTTAAGATACCGGAGATCAGAGAAGAAAGGGAGAAAAAGGAGAAAAAGAAAAGTTTAAAGAAATTAGATAAAGGATTATTGGGAAGAGGGAAAGGGGGAGAGAATATAAAGAAATTTAAAAAGGGAATAGAAACAGAGAAAAGACCATCAGTAGAAAAACCCAAAAAGAAAAAAGAGATAGAAGATACTAATAGGAATAAAATGGTAAAGAAATTTCCAAAGTTAAAAGAGCTATTGCCGGATATTAATAAATTTCAGGACTCCTATGATAGAATTAAAAGATTTAATCCAAAAGAGGGGAAAGAAGATAAGGTTATATCGCTTAACACTACAGAATTTAAGTATATTTCATACTTTGCCAGCATAAAGAGAAAGATAGAGCTTGTATGGGAATATCCTGAAATTGCGAGAGAAAATGGTATGCAGGGTAAACTATTTGTTAAATTTATCATACTTAAGGATGGTAGTTTAGGAGGTATTAAACTTATAGGTTCATCAGGATTTACCATATTGGATAAGGAGGCTATAGACGCTGTTAAAACAGCCTCTCCCTTTAATCCGATACCGGCCAGTTTTAATACTGATAAGATAGTTGTAAATGCTTCATTTGAATACCATCTAAGCTTCTTTTATGTTAGATAAATATCTCAATCTTGGTTCTCTTGCTCCTTTTACCTCATCCAGTCTTGAGTTTTTTGTATTCACTGGGGCGTTAAGAACCTTCTCTGGATTCTTTTCTACCTCTTTTGCAATCTTTATCATTGCTTCAATAAATTCGTCAAGGTTTTCTTTAGCCTCAGTCTCTGTTGGCTCTATCATAATCGCTCCATGAACAACAAGGGGGAAATATATTGTCGGTGGATGAAAGCCATAATCTATAAGTCTTTTTGCAATATTTAGTGTATTTATCCCATATTTTCTCTGATATTTATCTGTAAATACACATTCATGCATGCATTTTCTATCATAAGGTAGATGATAATGTCCTTTTAGCTTCGATAAAATATAATTGGCATTTAAAACGGCTATATCACTGGCTTTCTTAAGTCCATATGCGCCCATGAACTTTATATACGCATATGCTCTTACCATTACCGAAAAATTCCCATAGAATGACCTTATTCTTCCTATAGATAGTGGAAGGTCATAGCTAAATCTATATTTGGTCTTTTCCTTAACTATAATTGGGATAGGTAAAAATGGAGATAGTTCTCTCTTAACTCCAACTGCTCCTGACCCAGGTCCCCCACCTCCATGGGGGGTAGCAAATGTTTTATGAAGATTGAAATGAATAACATCAATTCCCATGTCTCCAAGCCTTACTTGGCCTATCAAAGCATTCAGATTTGCTCCATCACAATATACAAGACCTCCAACCTCATGCATTATTTTTGATATTTCAAGGATATGTTCTTCAAATATACCCAATGTATTTGGATTAGTTATCATTATTGCTGCAACTTCTTCATTTACAATACTTTTTAGGTCTTTTGGATCTATTACCCCATCTTCATTGGATTTTATTGGAATTATATTATATCCTGTTATCGCTGAGCTTGCAGGATTTGTTCCATGGGCTGTATCCGGTATTATAACACTCTTCCTTGGATTCCCATTTGTTAAATGATATTTTCTTATAATATTCATCCCGGTAAATTCACCGTGCGCTCCAGCAGCAGGAATAAGCGTAACCCTATCCATACCACTGATCTCAGCTAAAGCAAGCTCAAGTTCATACATAAGTTCAAGAGCACCCTGCAATAAGTCTTCATCCTGATAGGGATGAATTTTTAAGAATCCATTTAGAGAGGCAACATATTCATTTATCTTTGGATTATATTTCATTGTGCATGAACCTAATGGATACATTCCGGAATCGACGGAATAATTCCATTGAGATAATCTAAAAAAATGTCTAAATACTTCTACTTCACTGAGTTCTGGGAAATCTTTTATATCATCTCTTATTAAATCCTTAGGTATAAGTTCATCTATCTTTACATTTTCCCATCCCCCTTTTGGAAGATGGAATCCCTTTCGTCCTTTTCTACCTCTTTCAAATATTAGAGGTTCATCTATTGATAGTGTTTTTATTCCTCTCATAACTCACAAGCAGACTGTATAATTTATCTATATCATCTATACTATTATTTTCAGTAAATGATATTAAAAGGCTATTTTTTAATTCTGGATAGAATCTTTCTATGTTTAATCCTCCTATTATTCCCTTTCTGAGCAACCATTTTAAAAGTTTATCTATATTATATTCTGATTCTAATATAAACTCATTAAATCCCGGAGAATTGAATTTAATCCTGAATTTAGGTATATTTGACAACTTCTTTTTTGCATAATATGTAAGATATAGATTATATTTTGCAATATCCTTTAAACCATCTTTCCCCAATAGTGCAAGATATATAGCTGTTCTTATAGCACATAATGTTTCATTCGTACATATATTAGATGTTGCCTTTTCCCTTCTTATATGCTGTTCCCTTGTAGATAGAGTGAGAATATATCCTCTTTTCCCATCCCTATCAATAGTCTCTCCTACAATCCTTCCCGGCATATTTCTTACATATTTATCTCTTGTAGCAAATATTCCAAGGGATGGGCCACCAAGGCTAATAGGGTTTCCTAAAGCCTGTCCTTCTCCAACAACAATATCCGCATTAAAATAACCGGGTGGGTTAATTATTCCAAGTGATATAGGCTCTAATACAGAAACTATAAATATTATATCTCTACTGTCAATAATTTCTGATATAGCAGATAAATCTTCAATTAATCCGAAGAAATTTGGGGATTGGATGGTAATGGATATGGTATCATTATCTATATTCTTATCTATATAATTATAGTCTGTTAATCCTCTATGATCATAAGGAACTTCAATAATATCTATGTCAGAACCGTCTAAATATGTCCTCACAACATCTCTATATTCTGGATGGACAACCTTTGATATAAATATATTATTCCCCTTCTTTATCCTCTTTGACATTAATATAGCCTCTGCAAGACTTGTAGCTCCGTCATACATTGAAGCATTGGAAACTTCCATTCCTGTAAGCTGGCATATAAGAGTCTGATATTCGTATATTGCCTGAAGTATCCCCTGGCTTATCTCGGGTTGATATGGAGTATATGGGGTATAAAATTCAGACCTTGATATAATCTGTTCTATAACCTTAGGAATATAATGATTATATACACCTCCACCTAAAAAAGATATATATTTATCAAGGGTTCCATTCTTTCTACTCAGATCTTTAAAATACCGGATGAGTTCCATTTCCGATAGTGGTGCTGGAAGATTAAGCGGTCTTTTAAGCCTTTTATTAAAGGGTATAGAAGAAAAAAGTTCATCAATGCTGCTAACCCCTATGGCTTCAAGCATCTCTTTAATATCATCTTCAGTATGGGGTATATATTCTATCATCCTTAAACTTATATTGTTATTCTAATTGCTCAATTTAAATTTGTCAAATTCTTTCTAACAGCTCCCTTTTTCCTTTTGTTGGATAAAAGCTTGAGAATTTGTTATAATTGTATAAAAATAATTCTAAAAAGTTAAAATTTTTTACTATGATTCAAAAACCAAGGGGGAAAAGTATTATATTTTTAATACAATAAAGGAGGAGAATACTGGATGAGAAATTTAAAAGACTTAGATAATTACGGGATAAAGAATATAGGGAATGTATACTGGAATCTTTCAACACCTGCTCTATATGAAGAATCTATAAGACGAAGGGAAGGAACTATAGCACATCTTGGTCCGCTTGTAGTAAGAACAGGACATCATACAGGACGTTCACCAAATGATAAGTTTATTGTAAAGGAATCCTCAAGCGAAGACAGAATATGGTGGGGGAATATAAATAAACCATTTGAACCAGAAAAATTTGATGTATTATACTATAAATTACTTGCATATTTGCAAGGTAAGGATATATTTATCCAGGACTGCTATGCAGGGGCAGATCCAGAATATCAAATACCTATCCGTATTATAACAGAAAAGGCATGGCATAACCTTTTTGCAAGGAATATGTTTATACAAATAAAAGATCCTGATAGACTAAAAAAACATAATCCTGAGTTTACTATTATAAACCTTCCTAAATTCCATGCTGTTCCTGAATTGGATGGGACTCACTCTGAAGCATTTATTATCGTAAACTTTGGGAAAAAATTAATTCTTATTGGAGGCACGAATTATGCAGGAGAGATAAAAAAATCGGTATTTACGATCCTCACCTATCTTCTACCACAGGAAGAGGTTCTACCAATGCACTGTTCAGTGAATATTGGAGAAAATGGCGACCCTGCAATATTTTTTGGACTATCTGGAACCGGTAAGACCACTCTTTCAGCTGAGCCTGAACGTAGATTGATTGGTGATGATGAGCATGGATGGAGTGAAAAGGGATTATTTAATTTTGAAGGAGGTTGTTATGCTAAGGCTATACGACTTTCAAAGGAAGCTGAGCCAGAAATCTATGAGTGTACCCGAAAATTTGGAACGATTCTTGAAAATGTTGCTATTGATATTAATACGAGAAGAATAGACCTTAATGATTCAACACTCACAGAAAATACGAGAGCTGCCTATCCTATATCACATATAGAGAATTCTGTGCTTTCTGGAATCTGTGGGCATCCTAAGAATATTATAATGCTTACCTGTGATGCTTTTGGTATTATGCCTCCTGTTGCAAGGCTGACTACATCTCAGGGTATATATCACTTCCTTTCAGGTTATACAGCCAAGGTTGCAGGAACAGAATCTGGAATAGGTAAAGAACCAGAGGCTACATTCAGTGCTTGTTTTGGGGCACCATTTATGTCATTACCTCCAACTTTATATGCTAAACTCTTAGGTAAAAAGATTGAAAAGTATAAGGCAAAATGTTGGTTAGTAAATACAGGCTGGATCGGGGGCCCCTTTGGTATAGGAAAAAGAATAAATATTTCCTATACCCGTGCAATGGTAAGGGCAATATTAAAGGGGGAATTGGAAGACATTCCAACTGATCAGGACTCTATCTTTGGACTTAATATTCCAATTGCCTGTGAAGGTGTTCCTCCTGAAGTATTGAAACCCTGGAATAGTTGGAAAAATATTAAATCATATAAAACCAAGGCTAAAGAATTGGCAAGAAAATTTGAGGAGAATTTTAAACAATTTAGTGGAGATATCTCAGAGGAGATAGAAAGATCGGGCCTCAAGATTTAAAAGAGGTTATGTCCTCTTTCTACTAAAATATAAATCCACTTGGTAGCTTTTCATCTTTTTTCTCTTTTAGCCTTATTTTTTGTCTTCGTGCTTCCTCAATATATGAGCCATCTTTTAGTCTTATTTCTCCTATAGGGGTAATCAGAATAGCAGATTCTCCGCTTACAGGACACCTTGATTCACATATACCGCATCCATTGCATCTATATGGATTAACAAATGGCCTGCTTAGCCCATCAACTGGCTTAAAATATACTGCTCCATATGGACATGCTTCATCACATATGAAACATAGCTTATCTTGCTGCCATACAATGCATCTTTCTCTTATTAAAGAAGCTGTCCCTATTTTTGCATATTTTTTTTCCTCAAGGCTTAATTCCCTTATAGCCTTTGTAGGACACACAATCCCGCATAGATTGCAATTCTGTTCACACCCGGCAAGCCTTGAATATAATCTTGGAGTCCAAAATCCCTGAAGCCCTTTTTCAAAAAGGCTTGGTTGTAAAGTATTCGTAACGCATACCTTTATACATAAGGAACATCTAACGCATCTATTCACAAATAATGCCTCAGGAAGAGCTCCTGGTGGCCGTATAATCCCTCTGTTTATAAACATCTTTGATTCCCTTTTTATTGAGAATCCTAACAATACACCTACCCCAACTGATGATAAAAAGGCTCTTTTTGATATATCTACGCCTGTATTATGAGAAAAATATTTAAATGATACGGAACTATTAGGGCATATAGATAGACATTTAAGGCATCTAATACACTCATCTTTAAGTGTATTTCTTGGGTCCTTGTCTATTGCATTAATTGAACAGTTATCTATACATATGCTACAATCATTACATCCATTTTTTACGAATCTATTCAATAATGAAAATCTTGATATGAGCCCGAGTAGTGCTCCAAGTGGGCATAAATTTCTGCACCAGAATCTTCTGTTAATGAAACCTAAGGATATTATTATACCGAATATTACAAATGTTATTATATAACTTCCAAAGATAGGGGTTTTATAAACCTTATGTGAGATGTTAAAGAAACCTAGATATTGAGCAAATGGCTTTATAATATAAAGAATTAAGTTGAGCAAAGATATTAAGATGGGATATATAAAATATGAAAAAAATCTTGTTATTATGGTTAATGGATCCATAAGATATATAAGAGAGAGACCAGATATTGAGGAAATAACTATTACGATCAATATATAATACTTTAAACTCCTTAGCCTTATTCTTTCTTTATCTTTATTTATTTCTTTATCTATTATAGAATCACTTATATCAATTATTGTGCCCATAGGGCATATATATCCACAGAAGAATTTTCCTATAATCAGAGTAAATATTAAGAGAATAATAGCCGGTATAAAAAGATTTACGAAATTTAAGGATGATATAAATGTTCCAAGGAATATTAATGGATCCATTCTTAGGAATCCATTAATTGATAGGTATTCTTTGAGAGGATATTCTGTTTCAAATATAAAAATTATAAAGAGGATCAAAAATATATATTGTATATATCTTCTCACAGATTCTTCTTAACTATATTAAGTTTATTTATATCTATCTCTCCGAGCCCCATCCTGTACGCATATAGAATATGTTTAACATTTCTCCCTTTCACTTCTCTTCCATACCATCGGCCTATCTCTGTAGTATATGAATCCAGAGCAACTGGATCAGTTCCTGCAATTATTTTATTCTTTACCTCAATCCTTCCGGGGCCTCCTGGTCCACCATCCAAAAGGATCCTTGTAGCATCGATTATCGTGAGCCTCGGTTTTACAAGAGTATTCAGATCAGCAATTGCTTGATTCAAATCAACTCTCTCATGGAAATATTTTCTATCCCATATAAGACCCATAAGATTTTTCATTCCAAAGCTTACACCAGAAGCACTATGAGACTTTGCTACCGGGATATTTATTATAATATCAGAATCTATTATATCCTTCACTACCTCAACCTCTCCTAAAACCTTTCCTTTTGGAACTTTAACTCTCTTAAAAAGACTTCTATCTTTTATACTAAATATGTATGTATTTTTTATACCTCTACACGCATCTCTTATTCCTGTCCTGTTCAAGCACAATTCGGGCTCTCTTATTGGATTATCAATAATAAGTATTGGATTAGCTCCTGCCAAAGAACATAATCTGGCAACCTTTGCTACAACCTTTGGATTTGTCGTAGTTGCCATGCTATACGGGTTTGGAAAACTCATATTAGGCTTTATTATAACTTTATGACCTTTCTTTACAAACCTTTTTATGCCTCCGAGCATCTCTATCGCTGTTTCAGTAGCCCTTGATGCTTCTCCTTCAACCACAACTATATCTATTTTATTTAATGCAAATGCAATTCCTATGGAACCTTTAATAAAATCTCTCCTTGAGATCATCCAAATTTCCTTAATAATGTAAATAGAGCCATAAGATTCATAAGGGCTATTATTAATAATATTTTAGGAATTCCCATTAATGGTATAAGTAGAGTACTACATAACAATGCCCCTAAGGATGAACCTATAAGATCAATAGCGTATACCTTGCCCATTGATCCCTTATATACCTTATTTACCATTATAAATTGAAACCCTCCGACTATGCCTATAGATATCATCATTATAATAAAGGATATTTCTAATATACTAAAATGAGTTGATATTTTGGAGAATATTCTTAATGATATTAATATCATAAGGGTTAAGAAAATAATCAGCACCTCTAATGTTCTTATCCATTTTATTTCCTTACCTCTAAATTTCTGAGGGATCCATGCTCCTATAGCTAACCCTACCATAAAGGACGTCAATATAATCCCTATCTTTGAGTATATATATCCATAGAATATTTGGAAGAGTATAATACATATTATTTCTATACATATATTACTGAATCCAGTCACAAATATTATAGTTAAAAGAGATAATGGAAAAGCTCTTTTCTTTAATAGTAGTGGGAATAGAATCAATGGTATAGGCAATAGAAATATCCAAATATTATCTGAAAGGAATAGAAATAGAGCTCTTTCACCTGAATGGAAATGTGAACTCCATAATATTGTATCATAGAAGTAGCTTATTGGATAAAGATCATAGTTTGTCCTTGAGCTTTTAGAAAGGATACTATTTTTAAGGTATTCTATTTTATATGGGAATAGACGGTATGGTATGAGGTATTCATTCACGAATTGATTTTTTAAGCCCCTTTCTTTAACCCTTTTTACAATTATATCTGCATTATCTGTCAAGATTCCTTTATAATCTGAAGCAAAGAATATATTCGTAAATCCCGGGAATACAACAACTTCTTTAAAAACAGAGTTTAGAGTGAAATATATGGATGATAAAAATCTCTGAAGTTCCGGGCTTATATAATTCTCCTGAGACCTCACTCTGAATGATATTATACCATATGGATTAAGTAGTCTCTTTGCCTCTTTAAAGAATTCATATGTATAGAATCTGTTAATCTGAGCTGTAAAGGGTTCAGGCATATTGACTACAATAAGATCGTATAATCTTTTAGTCTCTTTTATATATAGCCTTCCATCCATAAAATATATGTTTACTCTGTCAGAATTTATAGATTTTCTTATCTCCTCTGGTAAATATCTCTCAGCAGTCCGGATAATAAGTGGATCGAGTTCTACATAATCTATTCTTAAATCTTTATATTTAAGAGCCTCTTTTATAATTCCACTAACTCCTCCTCCTATCAACAGAATAGATTTAGGATTAGGATGCTCAAGTAAAGCATAATGTATTCCTTCCTCCATTGACTGTTTGTTAGGATAAGAAAATATTATAAGTGAATTTTCATAGAATCCTATCTGTTCCTTTTCTTTTGTTACAGTAATGTTCCCATATACTGAATCAGATGATGATAGTAGATTAAGGCCACTCCATTTTAAATTTAAAGATATTTTCTCAACATCTCCTCCCTTAATTATTATTAAAATTATTAAAATAATCCCTGCTATTGAATATTTTGGCTTTATTATAATTGCTGTGATAATAATAGAGACCATAATAGCTTCAAATACCATAAAATTTGATAAATTTGGAATCAATATATATGTTGTTATGACTCCTCCGATAAAAGCACCAATTCCTTCAAGGAGGTATACGAGATTAACTCCTCCCTTATCAGAAAGTATCCTGGAATTTAATAGGAATATGAAACCTAACAAAAAGCAGAATGGAGCGAATATTATTAAATTTAAAAAGAGTATATACCATAATCCTACAATCTCTCCTGGTAAGAAGCCGAAAAATAATTTCCATATTCTTATAAGTATAATAGTGGCAAAGAGGATAAAGGCTAAAAATAGATAGGAAATAAAGAGTGATAAAGTTAATCTTTTTATATTATAAATGAATATATTGCCAATAAGACTTCCGAGTCCAACCCACAATAGCCACGAAAAGAACATTATACCAATAGATATCTCATTTCCATAGAAGCTGGAAATAACTTCCCTACTTAATAGAATCTGAGATGAGATAGATATGAATCCCAATAATGTAGATGATAATATTATGCCCAGATTCCTGGTATTGATTCTTTGCAGAATTTGCACTTTCCTTTTTCTATATTATTTTCCATTATTGAATATCCAAATCTACGAATAAGTATTTTCCCACATCTATGACAGAAGGTGCTCTCCCATCTGTGTCCTGGAACATTTCCTATATATACATATTTCAGCCCCACTTCCTTTGCAATATTATGAGCTTTTTCAAGGGAGCTTATAGGAGTTGGTTGAAGATTCTTTAATAGATACATAGGGTAGAATCTTGTAAAATGGAGCGGAACATATGGATTAAGCTCATCTTTTATCCATATACACATATTCCTGATATCTCTTTCATTATCATTCAATGTAGGAACCATAAGATATACTATTTCAAACCATATACCTATCTCGTTTAACACCTTAAGACCATCAAGAATAGGTTTCAGAGTTCCTCTACATACTTCCTTATAATATTTTTCTGTAAATCCCTTTAGATCAATCTTCACAGCATCAAGATATTTGCATAACTCAACTAATGGGTCCTTATTTATATAGCCCCCGGATACCATAACACTTCTAACTCCCTTTTTCCTACCGAGCTTTGCTACATCATACATATATTCATAGAATATTACGGGTTCAGAGTATGTATAGGCAATGGAGGGACATCTATATTTTTGGGCTTCAGATATAACCTCTGCCGGGGTTATAAGTATGTTCCTTGTTTGTTCAGGCCTGGATTGAGATATTTCCCAATTCTGACAGAATTTGCAATTTACATTACATCCTGCAGTTGCTAAAGAAAAGACCGGAGTCGCAGGTAGAAAATGAAAGAAGGGTTTCTTTTCAATGGGGTCTATATTTATAGAACATGGCCTTGAATGAACCAATGTATAATATCTACCCCCTTGATTTTCTTTGACCCCACAGTACCCCCTTTCTCTGTCTCCAACCTTACACTTTCTTGGGCATATTTCACACTCTATCTCTTTATAAGGATGTTTCTTATAATGCATTGCTTCAACATGCGATAGATTATTTGCAAAACTAAATGCGTAACTCTTATCTGGAATGTCTAGATTTAGAAGGGATAGAGTACAAAACCCTCCGAAGGAAACCTTTAAAAAATCTCTCCTACTATACATAATCTCCTCCTTTTATATGGTTAATTCTATTAGTTTTATATAGGAAGGATTGTTAATGCCGAGCCTATGTTTCTTAGCCGCTGTCTCAATATATACAGGTTCTCTTTTTTCTTCCTTAAGGGATGGCATTCCCCTCTTCTTTCTTATATTCTCAATAATCTTATATGATATATAATCTATTGCTACTGGATCCCTTCCCATTAGGATACCATTGTAATAATATATCCATTGAGGTTTATAGCTTGGGCCACCATTATACTGGATTTTAAGTGCATCAGCTATTATAAGTTTACTCTTATTCCTTATAGCTGGTATTGCATTAAGATCGGCAATAAAGGGGTTACAGTTATCCATATGGTATTTATTCGGATTATGAATTGCTCCAAAATAATTCTTCATAGCTGAAGTTACACCGGATAGCCCGTGATCCTTAACTATTGGCATATTTATCTGAGCAGTGGTAAGTTTCGTTAGAATCCTGCTCATAAGGCTCCCTATAGATTCAAATATTGTTAAGTCACTTTCATATCCAACACCGTAGGTATCTGTCCCGAAGCATTTTATTCCTTTATTCCCATAATTTATTGGGAATCCAGATATTCTCAATTCTCTACATGTCCTATCCCATATTATTATATTACTTTCTGGAATTCCTATCATTTTTAATCTATCTGCTGCAGAGAGTGCAATTTCCTTATGGGTTGAAAGCATCTTCCCCCCAAGGCAGTTTACCTTTATTCCAACCACATCCTTGGGAGAAAAGAACTCTCTCCATGCATTAATTAGAGATGAGAGTCCTGTTAGTTTGAGAATGCCTATATCAATCATTTTCTGGATAATAAATATATTTACATTTCCATTTAAGCTTTTCCACTTATTAGACCTTATACATATAATTTTCTCCATATTATAATTATACTAAAATTTTAATAAATTCTTGCGTAATCTTTTTCATAAGAGAGCTCTGAAAAAGTCTGATTTTGTCACCCTGAATCCTGTGCTGATGAATATCAGCATTATTTCAGGGTCTCATAACCCATTGAAATACTTAGATGCTGAAATGAATTCAGCATGACATTTTAGCGGATTTAAGAGATTTTCAGCAATCTCTCATGGAAGCATCTCCAATTTCGTGATGGAAAAAAGGATGGCTCACCTTAAAATAATAA
>CAZCTP010000036.1:0-26041 GCA_964501575.1 uncultured Thermodesulfobacteriota bacterium | reverse complement strand
AGGCAGATTGAGGTTGAGGTGACCCCTCCAGGTACACCGATATTGAATAATTACAAGATTAGATAAATGAGATTAAAAGCGTTTTTAATCTCTTTTCTTATTCTTTTTTATTTTCAATATACATCTTATTCATCTTTAAAGTATAACATAGATGGGAAGCTAATGGCTGGTGCATCAAGGGTTGAGATAAGAATTGATAAAGATATTCCTTTAGCAGGCTATGGAAGAAGAAGAGGAAAATATTCCTTAGGTATACATGATAGAGTATATTCAAGAGCAGTAGTGCTTGATAACGGTATAGAAAGAATAGCAATTGTAAACGCGGATTTATTAATAATAACAGATGATATTAGAAAAGCTGTCTCAAAGAGAATAGATGGAATAGTGGATGATTTTCTCCTTGCTGCTACTCATACCCATTCGGGACCTGGTGGATATTTTAATAATCTAATAGCAGAGAAGAGTGCAATGGGTAAATATAGAAAGCGTATATTTGCCAGTATAGTGGATTCTATTTCTCAGGCTATAATAGATGCTACAAAATCTATTAAACCAGCAATAATAGGCATATCTAGGGATTATATATATGGTTTAAGTCTTAATAGAAGATTTAAAGAGGGAATGATAGACCCTGAGCTCACAGTTATAGGCATAGAAGGGACTGATGGAGATATAATAGCTTATATCATAAATTTTGCAGCTCATCCAACACTTCTTGGGGCTAAAAATCTATATATATCAGGTGACTTCCCAGGATTTTTAGAAAGGTATATGGAAGATATCGGATATGGAGTGGTTCTATTTTTAAATGGGGCATGTGGTAATACTTCACCTGTTAGAATTGGTAAAGACGGATTTGATAGAGTAAGTAAATATGGTGAAATATTAGCTAATAGGGTAATGGATATTGATGAAATGGAGTTTAGTAATATAGTTAGAATAGGATATAGAACTTGGGAATTCCATCTACCATCTGTTAAATTATATCCTATCTTTGGAATATTCTCATTTTTATTTAATCCAATTATGGATTTTTTATTCTTCCCTGATGAAACAACTCTTCAAATAATCAAGATAAACAGGATTATAATAGTAGCAGTCCCTTGTGATCTTGAAGCCAAAGTAGGTATTGATATAAAGAACAGGATAAAAGGATCTCCTATAATAGTCTCCTATGCAAATGACTACATAGGATATGTCATAAGTAAAGAGGCTTATAAAAGAGGCGGATATGAAACAAAAGTTTCATTCTTTGGTTCTAACTTGGCTAAAATGATGAAAAGGAGTATATTTGAGGCATTGGATAAATAGAAGAGAATTTATAAAAGGTTTAATAGGGATTATTTTTACAAATATTAATACTACAATAAATAATGATAAACTGCTTGCAGGGGCGTCAAGGGTTAATATAACCCCAGTTAATAGGCAATATATGGCTGGATTTAAAGAGAGAAGAATAAGTGCAGGAGTCCATGATGATATATATGCCAGTATACTCATATTAAAGAGTAATACAACTCTAACCCTAATATCTCTTGATTTAATCGGTTTATTTTACAATGATGTACTTCATATAAGATCTATGATAAAAAATAGTGTTGGAGATAAAGTAATTATAGGATGCACCCATAATCATTCTGGTCCGGATACTCTCGGTTACTGGGGTCCATTGCTTTTTGACAAAATACCTATAAGGTCGGGGATAGATCCTAATTATTTATTATTTATAAAGAAGAAGATAGTAAAAGGGGTCAATTTAGCCCTTTCAAACATGAAAAAAGCAAGGATAAGATTTGGGAAAGGAAGAATAGAAGGTGTATCAATAAATAAAAGGAGAGAGCGCTTATTAGATAAAGAGATATCTGTAATGGGAGTTGAGGATGTTAGAGGAGTTAATATTGCTACTTTAGTGAATTATGCCTGTCATCCTGAGGTTTTATGGATTGATAACAGGCTGATTACATCTGATTTTGTTGGATATTTATATAGATATTTAAGAGAGAAAACTAAAGGAATAATTCTATTCTTTAATGGAGCACTTGGTGGAATGGTAGTTCCCAAAATAAGGATTTATAGTAATGGTAAGGGTATGCATACATTTAATGAGGCTAAAAGGATCGGGGAATTAATAGGAAACTCAGCGTATAAATTATTGAAATCTGGAGTATTGTCTACTAATAGTTATATACATTTTAAAAGGAAAGTGATATATGTTCCACTTGATAATATAAAATTCAGGATAGCAAAGGAGATAGGAATATTTAAGAGAAGATTATACAATGGTAGAGTTAAAACAGAGGTTTCGGTTATAAAGATTGGGGATGCAAAGATAGTTACAGTCCCCGGAGAGCCTCTTCCAAGTGTTGGATTTAGAATAAAGAATAGGATTAAGGAGAGGTATAGATTTATATTTGGAGTTACGAATGACGAGCTTGGTTATATCATGGAAAGAAATGATTATGATAACCCTATATATTCATATGAGAAATCTATGTCTATAGGAAAAGATGTGGGAGAAATTGTAATATATAATATATCTAAAATTCTTTATTAGTTTTTTATTATTGCTGCAAAAATTATTATGAAACTGGAAGCATTTTCAAAAAAGTCTTGACAAAATATCAATGCATAAGTTATAGTATATATGTCAGGTTCCCCGTGTTTAAACAAATCTTTGAATATTTAATTAAGAAAGAATAAATTGTTAGGATTTTTAAGATAAGGAGTATTTTTATCATTTTTTTCTTATTTTATATTGAACTAATTAAAATTTTTATTGGGAGATAATATGAATCTTAAACAATTGAAGTTAAAGAAGATAAATGAGCTTACTGTATTAGCCAAGGAATTGAATATTGAGGATGTGAATAGCATTACAAAGCAGGAACTAATATTCGCTATTGTTAAATCCCAGGCGCAAAAAAATGGAGCAATATATGGTGAAGGAGTTTTGGAGATTCTTCCTGATTCCTTTGGTTTTCTGAGGGATCCTTGCTATAATTACCTTCCTGGCCCTGATGATATATATGTATCTCCTTCCCAGATAAGAAAGTTTAATTTAAGAACAGGTGATATGATCTCGGGACAGATAAGGCCTCCAAAGGATAACGAAAAATATTTTGCTCTTCTTAAGGTTGAATCAATAAATTTTGAAAGTCCTGATGCATGCCGAGATAAAGTTCTATTTGATAATCTAACACCTTTATATCCTCAGGAGAGATTTATACTTGAGTATGATCCTGAGAACTACTCTACCAGGATAATGGATTTATTTACCCCTATAGGAAAGGGACAAAGGGGGTTAATTGTTGCTCCTCCAAGGACTGGGAAGACAGTCCTTCTTCAAAATATAGCCAACAGCATAACATCAAATCATAAAGAAGTATATCTTATGGTTCTTTTGATTGATGAAAGGCCAGAAGAGGTAACAGATATGCTCAGGTCTGTTAAGGGTGAGGTTATTAGCTCTACTTTTGATGAACCGTCACAAAGGCATGTTCAGGTTGCTGAGATAGTGATTGAAAAGGCTAAGAGGTTGGTAGAGCATAAAAGAGATGTTGTTATTCTTTTAGATAGTCTTACAAGGCTTGCAAGAGCTTATAATGCTATTGTCCCTCCAAGTGGAAAGGTTCTTTCAGGAGGAGTAGATTCTAATGCTCTTCAGAAACCAAAGAGATTTTTTGGAGCTGCCAGAAATATTGAAGAGGGGGGGAGTTTAACCATTATTGCTACTGCATTAATAGATACTGGAAGTAGAATGGATGAAGTAATATTTGAGGAATTTAAGGGCACAGGTAATATGGAAATACATCTTGATAGGAAATTAAGTGATAGAAGGATATTCCCTGCTATTGACCTAACGAAATCTGGGACAAGAAAGGAGGAATTGCTTCTTCCAAAAGAAGTTTTAAATAGAGTATGGATATTAAGGAAATTGCTTCAGCCATTAAATCCTATTGATGGTATGGAGTTTCTGCTTGATAAGATCCAGAAAGCAAAAAGTAATAAGGAATTTCTTGATTCAATGAATAAATAAAAAGGAGAGACTTATGAAACCAAATATACATCCAAAATATGAAGATGCAATTATTACATGTGCATGTGGAAATGTTATAAAGATCCGATCTACAAAAAAGGAGATAAAGGTTGATATATGTTCCAGATGCCATCCCTTTTTTACAGGTAAAGAGAAAATAATAGATTCAGCGGGTAGGGTTGAAAAATTTAGGAGGAAGTATAAAAAATAATATAATATTATGTTTCAAAAATTAGAAGAGGTAGAAAAGAGATATTATAAACTCGATAAGCTTTTAAGCGATCCGAATATTATAAATAATAAAGGAGAGTATCAGAAGATAACAAAAGAGTATGCAGATCTAAATGAAATTGTGAGTACATATGAAGAATATAAGAATGTTTTGACTGAAATAGAAAACAGCAAAGAATTTTTAGAGGATGATGATGAAGATATAAGGGCATTAGCAAAAAGTGAGATTAATATACTTGAAGATAAGAAGAAAGAGTTAGAAGAAAGATTAAAAATTCTTCTTATTCCCAAAGATCCAAGAGATAAAAAAAATATTCTTCTTGAGATAAGAGCTGGAG
This sequence comes from uncultured Thermodesulfobacteriota bacterium, assembly GCA_964501575.1. GTDB lineage: Bacteria > Desulfobacterota > CAZCTP01 > CAZCTP01 > CAZCTP01 > CAZCTP01. The sequence continues at coordinate 21,436 of CAZCTP010000036.1, read as the reverse complement.
CTGGTGGAGAAGAGGCAGCTCTTTTTGCCGCTGATCTATTTAGAATGTATTCTAAATATGCTGAGAAGAAAGGTTGGCGGGTAGAGTTAATGAGTCAGAACGTAACAGGAATAGGTGGATTTAAAGAGATAATAGCTCTTATAGAAGGGAAGGGAGTATATAGTAGATTAAAATATGAGAGTGGGGTTCATAGAGTTCAGAGGGTTCCCGAGACAGAAGCTCAGGGAAGAATACATACATCTACTGTAACTGTTGCGGTTCTTCCTGAGGCTGATGATGTAGAGGTAGAAATAGACCCAAAAGATCTAAGGATTGATGTGTTTAGGTCTTCCGGACCTGGAGGCCAGAGTGTGAATACAACAGATTCTGCTGTAAGGATTATGCATATCCCAACAGGTTTAGTAGTTACATGTCAGGATGAAAAATCGCAGCATAAGAATAAAGCTAAGGCTATTAAAGTGTTAAAGGCGAGGCTTCTTGATATGAAGATAAAGGAGCAGGAAAGCCAGATTTCTGAGGAGAGGAGAAATCAGGTTGGAAGTGGTGAGAGAAGTGAAAAAATAAGGACATATAATTTTCCTCAGGGTAGAGTTTCTGATCATAGAATAGGGTTAACTCTATATAAATTGGATGATATATTAGATGGTGATATAGATTGTGTTATTGATCCATTAATTGCCCATTATCATAGCGAAGCATTAAAGAAAGGTAATTATAAATGAAAATTTGGACTATTCTGAATACTATAAACTGGGCAACAGAGTGCCTTAGATCTAGAGGGATAGGTAACTCGAGATTAGATGCCGAACTTCTCCTTTCTCATGTTCTAAATATTGATAGAATAGGCCTTTATATAAATTATGATAAACCATTAGATAATATAGAGCTAAACGAGTTTAAAAGGCTAATAGAGAGAAGAGTTTGTAAAGAGCCAATTTTTTACATTTTAGGATATAGAGAATTTTGGTCAATAAAGGTTAAAGTTGACAAAAGAGTATTAATACCAAGGCCAGATACCGAGTTGTTAGTTGAGGAAGTTTTAAAAATAATAAAATACAATAACGATTTTGATAAAAATCAAGTTAATATATTAGATATAGGAACGGGGTCGGGAGTGATAGCTATATCCTTAGCTAAGGAGATCAACAATTCAAAGATATCTGCTGTAGACATATCAAAAGATGCTATAGAATTAGCTTTAGAAAATGCAAAGACAAATTTTCTTGATTCTAATATAATATTTTATGTTGGTGATTTATTCTCACCGTTTGATATAAAAAGTTCCTTTGATATTATTGTATCAAATCCTCCATATATATCTGAAGAAGAATGGGGTGATTTACCAGAGGATATAAGGATTTATGAACCCAGAATAGGGCTTTATGGTGGAAAAGATGGATTATATTTCCTTAAGAAGATTATAAGTGAAGCTCCATTATATCTTAAGGATAAAGGATGGTTGATATTAGAGATTGGGTATAATCAAGGGGATAAGGTTAAAAATATGTTTAATGAAAGTGGCTATTTTTATACACCAGAAATAATTAAGGATTATGGAGGATTTAATAGAGTAGTAAAGGCTCAGAAAAGATGGATAAGTTGATAATTAGAGGTGGAAATAGATTAAAAGGAGAGGTTAGAATAAGCGGAGCTAAAAACGCTGCATTACCTATAATAGTATCCTCTTTATTAACAGATGGTTGGAATATATTTGATAATATTCCGTCGATTAAAGATATTAATACAATTCTTAAATTACTTAGGGAGCTTGGAGTAGAGATAGAAAGAAATGGTGAGAGGGTGAAATTAAGAGCAAATGATGTAAAGAAATTTGAAGCTCCCTATGAACTTGTTAAAACAATGAGAGCTTCTATTCTTGTATTGGGGCCATTAGTAGCCCGATTTGGGAAGGCTAAAGTTTCTTTGCCTGGAGGATGCGCAATCGGCATAAGGCCAATTGACTTACATTTAAAAGGCCTTATTTCCTTAGGAGCATCTATTAAAGTTGAACATGGATATATTAAAGCAAAGGCTAACAGACTCAAAGGAAATAGGATATATTTCGATATTCCCACTGTTACTGGGACGGAGAATATAATGATGGCTGCTGTATTGGCAGATGGAGAAACAATTATTGATAATGCTGCCTGTGAACCTGAGGTTGTGGATCTATCTATAGCCCTGAATAAGATGGGAGCAAAAATATATGGGGCTGGTTCTAATGTTATAGTGATTGAAGGAGTAAAAAGCTTAAGAGGAATTGAATATAGAGTTATTCCTGATAGAATTGAGGCAGGAACCTTTATGGTTGCCTCTGCAATAACTTCAGGAGATGTAAAGATTAGAGACTGCAATCCTTCTCATTTAAGAGCTGTCATAGAAAAACTTAAAGAGGCCCATATCGAGGTATTTGAGGAAGATAGTAGTATCAGGGTTATTGGAAATAATGGCATTAAGAGTGTGAATGTAAAGACTCTACCTTATCCTGGGTTCCCAACAGACATGCAGGCTCAGTTAATGGCTCTTATGACCCTTGGAGATGGGGTAAGTGTTATAACAGAAACGATATTTGATAATAGATTTATGCATGTCAGTGAACTCAGAAGAATGGGAGGGGATATAGCTATTAAAGGGAATAGTTCTATAGTTAAGGGTATAAAAATCCTTTCAGGGGCTCCAGTTATGGCGACAGATCTAAGGGCAAGCGCTTCTCTTATATTAGCGGGATTAGCTGCAAAGGGTAAAACAGAGATTTTAAGAATATACCATCTTGATAGAGGGTATGAGAAGATAGATGAGAAGCTTAAATCCTTAGGTGCTGATATAGAAAGGGTATCAGAATGAGAATAATAAGAAGTCATGATGCTAAGTTTGATCTAAAAAGAATTATAAATAGGAATAAGAGGCGTTATGAGAAAGTTGAGGAAGTAGTTAAAAATATATTGGATTATGTTAAGAAAAGAGGGGATAAAGGTATTGTCTCTTTAACAAAGAAGTTCGATAAGGTCTCTTTAGATCCTGATAATATTAGAGTTAAAGTTCATGAAATAAAAGATGCATATAAAAGGATTGATAAAGGTGATATAGAGATATTGAATGAGGTAAAAGAAAATATAAAGTCATTTAATGAAAGGCTTATTATAGACCCATGGTTTAAAGAGATAAAAGATGGCGTTAAATTAGGTATAAAGACAGCACCTATTGAAAATGCAGGGATATATGTCCCTGGTGGTATGGCATCATATCCATCAACAGTTTTGATGAGCGCTGTACCTGCAAAAGTTGCTGGTGTCAAAAGGATAATAATGTGTACTCCTTCTTGTTATGATCCCTATGTTCTTGTTGCTGCTGATCTTGCTGGAGTTGATGAAATATATAAGATTGGAGGGGCACAGGCAATAGGGGCAATGGCTTATGGAACGGAGAGCATTAATAAGGTTGATAAAATAATTGGTCCGGGTAATTTATATGTAACTATAGCAAAAAGACTTGTATTTGGAGACGTAGATGTTGATATGATAGCTGGTCCCAGTGAAATATTAATTATAGCTGATGAGACTTCAAACCCTAAATTTATAGGAGCTGATCTCCTGTCCCAGTCTGAACATACCGGAAATGAGTCTGTTATTCTCTTAACCCCCTCTGAGAGAATAGCAAAGGAGACAGAAAGAGAAGTATCAAGTCAGCTAAAATTGTTAAATAGAAAAAGTTTAGCTAAAAGATCTATTGATAGATATGGATTGATTATAATAACAAAAGATATTGATGAGGCAATAGATATTGCAAATGAGATAGCTCCCGAACATCTTGAATTATTAGTAGAGAATCCCGAAAGTATTTTAAATCTTATTAAAAATGCTGGAGCAATCTTTTTGGGAGAATATTCTCCTGAATCTATAGGAGATTATTTCGCTGGTCCAAACCATATACTTCCTACCGGGGGAACAGCAAGATTCTTTTCGCCCCTGGATGTAAATACTTTTCTGAAAGTATCAAATATAATATCCTATACAAAGGAGGCGTTAATGGATATAGCTGATAAGGTAGAAAGATTTGCAGAGTTAGAGGGATATGATGCCCACGGGAAGGCTATAAATATAAGGAGAGGTGATTATGAAACTTAAAGTTGGTTTGCCTAAAGGGAGTCTCCAGGAAGCAACCTTTAAATTATTTAGAAAAGCCGGCTATCATATAACTATCAGTAGTAGATCATATTATCCTATTATTGATGATGCAGATATAGAATGTCTATTAATAAGGGCGCAGGAAATGCCGATTTATGTGGGAAATGGTGTCCTTGATATAGGTTTTACAGGATATGATTGGATATTAGAGCAGGGAGTGGATGTTGTTGATGTTACAGAGTTAAACTATGCAAAGGAAGGATTAAGACCCGTAAGATGGGTTGTTGCGGTACCAATGGATTCAGAAATAAAAAGTATCGATGACTTGCAAGGGAAAGTAATATCAACAGAGATTGTTAATGTCACAAAGAGATACTTAAAGGATAAAGGAATAAATGCACATGTGGATTTCTCGTGGGGAGCTACAGAGGTAAAGCCACCCTATTTGGCTGATGCTATTGTGGAGCTCACTGAGACAGGCAGCTCACTTAAAGCAAACAATCTGAGAATAGTAGAAACAATATTAGAATCAACAACAAGGCTTATCGCAAATAAAAATTCATGGCAGGATAAGTGGAAGAAAGACAAGATAGAGAATTTAGCTCTTCTATTAAAGGGAGCTCTTTTAGCAGAAGAAAAGGTTGGACTAAAGATGAATGTTCAAAAAGAGAAACTCAAAGATGTGTTATCTGTGCTTCCAGCTATGAATTCTCCTACCATATCTAACCTTTATGATGAGGTATGGGTTGCTATAGAGGTTGTTATAGATGAGAAAGTGGCAAGGGACATAATTCCAGAATTAAAGAAAAAGGGAGCATTTGGAATAGTAGAATATCCCTTAAATAAGGTGATACCATGATGGAGAGAAGGGGTGTGTATAGCAGGGAGACTAAGGAAACAGATATAAGCATCGATCTTCTAATAGATGGGAAAGGAGATTGCGAAATTAAGACCCCTATACCCTTTTTTAATCATATGCTTATACTAATGGGTAAACATGGATTATTTGATCTATATATAAAGGCTGAAGGAGATGTAGATGTTGATGATCACCATACTATAGAAGATACGGGTATCAGTCTTGGGAAAGCATTCAAAGACGCTATAAAGGATAAGACAGGAATAAAAAGATATGGATATGCAATAGTTCCTATGGATGAAGCCCTGGCAGTTATCTCCGTTGATATAAGTAATAGACCATATCTTGTATACAACGTCAATATTCCTAAAAGGAGTAAAATAAAAAATTTTGATATTGGATTAATAGAAGATTTTTTTAGAGGATTTGTAAATAATGCTGGAATCACTCTCCATATAAATATCTTGTATGGAAGGAATGCTCATCATATTATAGAGGCTATATTTAAGGGAGTTGGAATAGCCCTAAAAGATGGGGTCACTATTGATAAAAGGATAGAAGGAGTTAGGTCTACAAAGGGAGAACTATGATAGCTATTATTGATTATGGTATGGGAAATCTTAGAAGTGTTAATAAAGGTTTTGAAAAAATGGGATATAATTCAACTGTTACAAAGAGTAAAAGAGAAATAAAAAAGGCTAAGGGGGTTGTTCTACCAGGGGTTGGATCATTTAAGGATTGTATGAATAATCTTATAAAGCTTAAACTTGTAGATACAGTATATGAGATAATAGATGATAATAAGCCCTTCTTAGGTATATGCCTTGGCCTCCAGATATTATTTACAGAGAGTGAGGAATTTGGAAGTACAAAGGGACTTGATATTATAAAGGGTAAGGTTGTAAGATTTCCGGATAATATAGGTTTAAAGATACCGCATATGGGATGGAATAGTATAAATATTAGAAAAAATAGCCCTATATTAGAAGGTATAGAAGATGGTTCTTATTTTTATTTTGTACACTCATATTATGGGATACCGGATAAAGAAAATGATGTAACTCTATCTACCACAGAATATGGAGTTGAATTCGCATCCTCTATCTGCAAAAATAATATATTTGCTTTTCAATTCCATCCAGAAAAGAGTCAAGGGTTAGGTCTCAGAATATTAAAGAATTTTGGTGATTTATGCAGATAATTCCAGCTATTGATATAAAAGATGGTAAATGTGTAAGATTATATAAAGGGATAAAAGAAAGAGTAACTGTATATTCTGATAATCCATCTGAGATTGCAGAGAGATGGGAAGATATGGGAGCTTTGTCTCTTCATGTGGTTGATCTTGATGGTGCTTTTACAGGGATTCCCCAGAATGAAGATATTATAAAGAATATTTTAAGATCTGTTAAGATTCCAATTCAATTAGGTGGTGGAATAAGAGATATGAGCACTATAGATAATTATATAAGACTTGGAGTGCATAGGATTGTTCTCGGAACATCAGCCTATAAAAATCCTGATATTGTGGTTGAAGCTTGTAATAAATATAAGAATAGAATAATCTTAGGAATAGATGCAAGAGATGGATTTGTAGCTATAGAAGGATGGGAGAATTCTACATTCGAAAGAGCATCAGAAATGGCAAAAAAATTTGAAAGATTAGGTATATACGCCATAATATATACCGATATAAATCGAGATGGGACAATGAGCGGTCCAAATATAGAAGCGATTAAAAAGATTAAAAACTCTGTATATACACCAATTATTGCATCTGGAGGCATATCCTCCTTAGAAGATATTAAAAGACTTATACCTTTGAATATAATGGGAGTAATTATTGGTAAGGCATTATATGATGGAAGGATAGATTTAAAAGAGGCCTTATGCTTGCAAAGAGAATAATTCCATGCCTTGATGTTAAAGAAGGTAGAGTAGTAAAAGGAGTAAGCTTTGTGAATCTTAAAGATGCAGGAGATCCCGTAGAGATTGCAAAGGTGTATGATAGTGAAGGAGCAGATGAGCTTGTGTTTCTTGATATAACAGCGTCCTATGAAAAGAGGAAGATAATAATTGATCTGGTTAGAAGAACGGCAGAGGATATATTTATGCCCTTGACAGTTGGTGGAGGAATAAGCTCTCTAACAGATATTAGAGAATTACTTAATGCCGGGGCAGATAAGGTTTCTATAAATACATACGCTGTTAAAAATCCTTATATGATAGAGAAGGCAGCACGGAGGTTTGGGAGCCAATGTATTGTCGTTGCTATTGATGCAAAAAGAGTAGGAAATATGAGGTGGGAAGTATATGTAAATGGTGGGAGGACTGAAACAGGTATAGATGCATTAGAATGGGCTAAAGAAGTAGAGAGGTATGGTGCCGGTGAAATTCTGCTTACAAGTATGGACTGTGATGGCAGGAAAAGCGGGTATGATCTTGAGCTTACAAAAGTAATCTCTGAATCGGTCAATATACCTGTTATAGCTTCGGGAGGAGCAGGAAATCTTGAACACCTCTATGATGCTTTATCTATGGGAGCAAGTGCTGTATTGGCGGCATCAATATTTCATTATATGGAATATTCAATAAGGGAAGCGAAAGAGTATCTGAGAGAGAGGGGTATATGCGTGAGAATATAATTAATAATGTAAAGTTTAATGAAAAGGGATTAGTTCCAGCAATAATTCAGGATTTTTATAATAATGAAGTATTAATGTTAGCATATATGAATAGAGAATCGTTGAAGAAGACTCTTGAATCAGGTGAAACATGGTTCTTTAGCCGCTCGAGGAGCGAACTATGGCATAAGGGTGAAACTTCAGGGAATATTCAGATTGTTAAAGAGATATATTATGACTGTGATATTGATACCCTATTGATAAAAATTGAACAGAAAGGAGTAGCCTGCCATACAGGTAACAGGAGTTGTTTCTATAGAAGGATAAATATCTAATTATTATCTAAATATAAGTGTCAAGATGACATATTATCGTGTCATCTTGACATAGATATTTTTCTTAAAAATTAATAAATTTGTATAAATAGCCTTTGTTTTTAAGGGTTTTTAATCTGGCACACCTCTTGCTATACTATATTTATGGAAATATCAAAAACATAAAAGGAGGTGATTAATTATGTTAAGTTTAACAAAGTGGAGACCTTTAAGAGACATATCAACCCTTCACAAGGAGGTGGATGATCTATTTAACAGATTCTTTGGGAGAGAGGAGTGGATGCCAATTCATCTATTTAGAGAAGAGTGGTATCCGAGAGTAGAGAGCTATGTAAAGGATGGTAATCTTGTTATCAGTGCTGAGATCCCCGGAGTTGATCCAAAGGATGTGGATATTTCTGTGGTAGATAATCAGCTTACAATAAAGGGTGAGAGGAAGAAAAAGAATGAGGTTAAGGATGATGGATATTATTTAAGTGAAATTTCCTATGGATCATTTGAGAGGACTATACCCCTTCCAGAGTCTGTTAATACAGATAAGATCCATGCAAAATATAAAGATGGGGTATTAGAGATCTCTATGCCTGCGCCATCTTCACTCAGTCCCAAGCGCATAAAGGTAGAATCCTAATATAATTAGATAAGGGGAGTGGATTAATCCGCTTCCCTTATCTAATTTCTCCAAAAAGGTATAAAATCCTTCATTATTAGGTATATTTTCTAAGGTTTTATCAGTCTTCCTGAGCAGATTATATTGGTAAGTAGGTCATCTATCCATTTATTTTTATAATTCTACTTTACTTATAACTTCTTTTTTTTCACTTTCTTCTGGCCACAGACTATCTTCAAGTACTTTTAAAAGTTTGTATAATGTTTCAGGTACTTTAGCAGATATAGGTATTGCACTATACTTAACAGAAAGATTTTTAACAACGACGGGGTCTACAAGATCAATTTTATTGAAGACGAGAATTCTTTGTTTATCAAAAAGTTCTATTTCATCTAACAGCCTTTCAACTATATTTATATGTTTTTCAAACTGAGGATTACTTATATCCACAAGATGGATCAATAGATCAGCATCTTGTGTTTCTTCTAAGGTAGCTTTAAAAGCCTTTTTCAAGTCTTCAGGCATATTTTTTATAAAACCGACTGTATCTGTTATTACAGCATTTCTTTCTCTTGGGAAACGAAGACGTTTTGTTGCTGTATCAAGTGTTGCAAATAGTTTATCTTCTACTAAAGTAGTGCTTTTTGTAAGGGTATTAAGAAGAGTGGATTTTCCCGCATTCGTATAACCTACTATAGATATTATCGGTATACCACTTTCTACTCTTCTTTTACGCCGTTCAAGTCTACTACGAGTCAGATTTTCTAATTCTTTTTCAAGATGATTGATTCTCGCTTGCACTCTTCTTCTATCCACCTCAAGCTTTGTTTCTCCAGGTCCCCTACCTCCAATACCACCCATGAGTCTTGATAAAGATTTCCCTTTGCCAGTAAGTTTTGGTAAAAGATACTTAAGTTGAGCCAATTCTACCTGAACTTTCCCACCCCTCGAGTGAGCTCTTCTTGCAAATATATCTAAAATAAGCTGTGTTCTATCTATTACTTTTAACTCTGTTATTTCTCCAATCTCTCTCACCTGAGTCGGAGTGAGTTCCTGATCGAATATTAAAAGGGTAGCTCCCTTCTGAAGGGATTTTATAATAAGTTCTTTCATTTTTCCGATACCCAAAAGATATTTAGGATGTATTTTATTTGGCCTTTGGTAAATAGCATCAAGTACTACCACATTACTACTAATAGCAAGATTTTTTAACTCTTCTAAGGATTCAATCTGATCATACTTTGATTTTGTAGATACACTCACAAGAATAGCTCTTTCTCTGTGATCTCTTATATCTCTTACTATCGCTCTGCCCATCTCATCTTCAAGAGCGTCTAAAAACTCTTCTATATTAAGATTAAAGTTATAAAATGATACTGGAGGTTGTATTTCATAGGTTTTGCCTTCTGGATTAAATGGTAGGAGGTGAGCTACATATATATTCCCTGGTAAGCCATCTTCCTTAACACCTATCGCTGCTATTATATCGAGTCTTAAAAGGGCAAGATATGCAAGATCATCTTGAGAGAGAGATTCATTTTTGAGATGAGTATGAACACAACGGATTCCTCTAAGATGGCGTCTTCCAAGAGGGTAATCGTCGAGTACCGGGATTAATATTTCCTTTTCATCTCCTACAATTGTTGCAACCACATTTCCTTTGCGATCTATTATTATACCAATCTGTTTTTTCAACTCTTTTGAAAGCTCTGTTAGATATCTTCCAAGTTCAGGAGTAATAAGAAGAGCAGGGGGAATTCTGCGTTTATATATACGTTCGAGCTTTTTTATTTGGCTTGCCTTAAGCCCTGAAATATTTCCGTAGAGCTGAGATATAAAAATTCCTCCTTTAATTGTTTATGTATATTATATCATTATTAATTATCGGAATTATATTTAATAAATCTATTGTATAAATATTTCATAGAAATTTCCATTATTAATAGCTAATTATTAACAATAAATAAAACTAATTTAAATTTCTGATCCACATTTATAAATAAGGTGCGGAATTTGCCCCACCCATTTATGTATCAGTGAGTAAAAATACAAAATAAGTTTAATATTTATAAAATAAGAGATATTTTAATAAATATAGTTATCAGTTTAATCTTTTGAGGTTAAAAGAAGTTAAAATATGTTGAAAAATTATATAAAATATGTTAAAAGAATATGGCATGATTATTGCATATAGATAATAGAAGAGGAGACAAATTAATCAAGAATATAAAAAAGAGGAGTGAATAAGATGAAGAAATTGAGATTTATATTATCAATAGCAATTATTCTACTTATATCCAATAACTCTTTTGGAATGGGCTTGTCTTTTGGAAATAGTGGGAATACAAATGTTTCATTAGATGCGTCTAATTTGCTTACTATATCAAAATTATATGCTCCAGCAAGGGTTGCTAATGATTTAGACGGTAATATTTATGTAACAGAACCACTTATAGGAGAGGTCAAAATATTCAATCGTATGGGTAGTTTAATATATACAATAAAGAATCTTGGAAATCCCACAGGGATAGCTGTTGATGAAAATAGAATATATATTGGGGAATCATCATATGGTAGGATTGCTATATATAATAAGTATTCAAGAACCTTATTAGGATATATTGGAAAGGGGAATGGTGAATTTAAAAATCCAAAGGATATAGCTATAGATCCGACCTTCAGTAGAATATACGTTGTAGATGCCAATAGTATTAATACAACGTTAATTGATCCTTATACAGGCAGTAATGTAGATGCAATCTTAGATAATGATGAAATTAAAGTATATAATTATAGTGGAAGTTTTTTATTTAAATTTAGTAATGAAAATATAAATAGTAAACTTATAAGTGGTATTGTTATTAAATCTGATGGTAAAATATTGGTTAGCGATAGTAAGAATAGAAAGATAGATATATTTGATATGTCTGGAAATTATATTAGAAGTATTTCATTTGATAATAATGAGGGGATATCTCTTCAGGGAATTACAATCGATAATACGGGTAATATATATGTTGTTGATTCATTCCAGGGATATGTGAGAGTTCTTGATTATACCGGGAATCAATTGGGATATATAGGAAGTACTGGAGAAAGTAATGGAGAGTTAAGCCTCCCAATAGATACGACAATAGATAAGTATGGAAGGCTTATTGTTACGTCATCAAATACGGCGAAGATAGAACTATATGGAATTAATGGGAGTACAAATCCTACTAATAATCCTCCCTCTTCTCCTATTCCTTTATCTCCAATAAATAATAGTGAGGTAAATACCTATATTCCAGCCCTAACCATAAGTAACTCAAGTGATCCTGATGGTGATTCACTAACATATGATTTTGAAGTATATAGTGATTCAACCCTTACGAGTAAAGTAGCTTCTGGCTCAAATGTTCCGCAGAATTCTCCTAATACATCATGGACTGTTAATACAACATTATCAGAGAATACATTCTACTATTGGAGAGCAAGGGCATTTGATGGATCCGATTATAGTAATTGGAGTAATATCTCATCCTTTTATATAAATGTTGTAAATGCATCTCCAACAGCTCCAAATATCACAACACCTGGTAATGCAGTCCTTGGCCCGGATGGTAAGATAACATGGGAGGTTTCAGTGGACCCCGATGCTCTTGATATAGTTTCTTATATATTAGAGATAGATGACGACAATAATTTTATGAGTATAGATATCAGAGAAACCGGAATAACTACGCCCTATATAACTCTTGAATCATTAAGTCAATATAGTAATCTTAAGGATAATACATGGTATTATTTCAGGATTAAAGCTGTTGATAATAAGGGTGGTGAGTCATCTTGGGTATATGGAAGTTTCTATTTTGATAGAACAGAGATAAGTATAGAATCAAAGCCATCTGGTGCAAAGATATATATGGATGGTAATTATGCATATCTTGGAAGATATACGGGGAAAGTAACCCCTTCAAATATTAGAAATGTTTCAAGGGGTAAACATGTTATTCAACTTATACTTAACGGATATGAGCCATATTATACTCTTAAGGATAATACATACGGTAAAGATGCTTATATATATGCTGTATTGAAACGTGCCAAAATCCCTGAGTTTGCTAAAGCTGTTCCTTTAAGATTAAAGAATAGAAAGTTACTAAAGGTTTCTAATAATTCCAAACCATTCGTAATAGATTGGAATGAAGATGGTAAAAAAGATTTACTTGTCTCTGATGCAGTTGGTAATATACATTTATATATTAATAGTTTAAAGTATGAAATACATATTAATGATGATTCATTATTAAATTTAAATAAAGATAATGAAGAGCCTAAACTTGTTTATAAAGGAGTATTGCTAAATGTAGGAAATTACCCATCAATCTTTGTAGTTGATTGGAATAATGATGGTAAGAGAGACTTGATTGTGGGTAATGAAGATGGAGTAGTAAGATTATATATAAATAATGGAACAAACCTTGAACCTTCGTATGGATCGGCTGTTAAAATTGCCAAAGTATCTGGAATGGCATCACCATTTGTTGTGGATTGGAACAATGATAATAAGAAGGATTTGGTAGTTGGTGATATGTCTGGGAATCTTAATGTGTATATAAATTATGGAAGTGATAGAGAACCTGTTCTTTCAACAAATCCTTCTACAATATTCTTAGGTATAGTTGATCTTTCTCTATTTATTACAGATTGGAATATGGATGGTAGAAAGGATTTAATAGTTGGGAACAGAAAGGGTAGTGTATATCTATTTATCAATATAGGAACAGATAGTAATCCACAATTTAATTCAGGAATTAGAATAATATCTAATAAAGATAAGTCAGCAACCCCATTTATTGTAAACTGGGATAATAAATCTGGAAGAGATATAATCTTAGGAAGTGAATCTGGATATGTTTATTTATTTAAAGGTACGGTAGGGAAAGATTCAATGCTATATATATCACATTCAAAAGATTATGATAATGGACTGAAAATCTTAGAGAAATAAAGGAGGAGGATTATGATAAGATATGTATCATCAGTAATATTTATAATCTTAGGGTTAACTGTAACTATAGCTTTAGCGCTTGATCCTCCACATTATACATCCCATGGTATATCCTGTGGATATTCACTTTCTGATGTGGGGTGCCATAAGGCCCATAATGCTCTGGGATATGCTATAACAAATGCCTCTGGAAATGCAAATCTATGTATGCAATGTCATAGTTCTACCCCTGCATGGGTTGATGCAAGTAAATATCCATTTTCTAATTCTGATCAGGCTACACCAGGAACAGGAGGAACATCTCATAGATGGGATGCAAATGCAATAAATACCACTTATCAGACAAGTCTTCCAACAAGTCCTGATATGTACAGGAGATTAGATAATGGTAAATTAATGTGCTCTACATGTCATAATCAACATAGTCAGAGCAAAGCCTCTTTTGATCCTGCATCTCCAGCATATGGCGGATATGGAACTGGTGAAGGTAGACATTACCAGAGGATAGACAATAATACAAACCAGATGTGTCTCGATTGTCATACCGCAAGGAATATGACAGATGTTACTACCTATACCGGAAGCGAACTCAGTCACCCAGTGGGTATTTCATTACCTTCTACAACATTATTTCATAATCCTCCAAAGGATATAGGGGGAAGTGATCAAACAGGATATTCTGGAACAGGTGATATAAATGCTGGGGGAACATCTCTGACAGATTCTACAAAGAGCTGGTCTAATAATTCATTAGTTGGATTATATGTGAGATTTACAACAGGAAGTAATAAAGATCAAAAGAAGCAGATAACATCCAACGACGCAACAACAATTAATTGGTCTGGGGCTCTTACAGTTGAGAGCAGTGTTGAATATGAAATAGATAGTGATGGCAATCTAACAAACAATTTTAGGCTTGATAATTCTGGAACGCCAAGTTTTACTACAGGTAATGTTACCTGTTTATCATGTCATAATATTCACTATGCAGATTCTGACTCTAATACTTATGATGATAAGGATTATCAGCCATAGAAGTATTTAATAGGGATAGATTTTTCTATTTCTCTTAGCATATTAGATATTGTAAAGGTGAGAATTTATATATGTTTAATTAAAGATGTTTTTATGTTATCTCCCTATCTATTATGTCCCGACTTACCTCTTTCAGATTGACATGAAGATCCTGATATATATGAATTTGAGTTAAATTTTAAATTTACAATAGTGAAAAAGGAACTCTCCAACTGTACCTTTCTGATACAAGAATTAATGATAAGGTTAGGATTTCTATTAGCTCATTCGTAGCTCCAAGTATATCCCCGGTTATTCCTCCTATCTTTGATGAAAAAAATTTCCCCAAGAATATAGTAAAGATAAGAACATTTAGAAATATAACCAATCCTTTCAATTCCAGTGTAATTACTGTAATAAATATAGTAAAGAGCGTAGCTATGGAGAATATCCTTATATTTATGCCTTCAAAGAATATCTTTCCTTTTCCTTCCTTCTTAGCATAATTGAATAAAAATATACATAGAAGCATTCCCCATCTTCCCAATACTGGCATTATAAATAAAGAGCTTTCCCTTAATTCAGAGATTTCGGATAGAAAAGCTATTTTAAGAAGAAGAGAAAATATTACTCCCAATGTTCCCATGGTTCCTATACGGGAATCTCTCATTATATTTAACATCTCGTTCCTTTCTTTTAAAGAACTCAGAGCATCCAGTGTGTCAGCCAGCCCATCTACATGTAATCCTCCGGTAATTATAGTAATCGAGAGGATAAGAATAATATTTACAATACTTATAGGAAGGATAAAAAAGAGCATTTTGTCTAAAACTATAAGTACAATCCCGAGAAAAGCTCCAACCAGAGGGAAGTAGATCATAGAATCAGGAGATAATTCACCCTTTTTGATTCCAGAAGGAATAATGGTTAAAAAACCAAATGCTTCTAAAAAACTTTTCATTATTTAGAGACGCCGGCTTCCTCAAAGGTTGCCATCTCGTTAAATATTTTTACTCCAGCTTCTACCAGTCCTATTCCAAGAGCTGCTCCTGTCCCCTCACCTAACCGGAGATCTAAATTCAAGAGGGGTTTCAATCCAAGATAATTTAGGATGTTCCTGTGCCCTGGTTCAAAGGATAAATGGGAGGCAATAATATAATGTTTAATCCTTGGATCTATCTTAAAGGCAACAAGTGCAGCTGCTCCAGATATAAATCCATCTATAACCACCGGAATCTTTAAAGCCGCAGCCTCTATTATAACCCCTGCCAATCCACCGATCTCAAATCCTCCTATTTTTGAAAGAATATCAACGGGGTCTTCTGGATTTGGCCTATTAATATCAATAGCTTTTTTAATTACTCGGATCTTATTATTTAATCTCTCTTCGGCTATCCCCGTCCCTTTCCCTGTTACCTTTTCAACTTTTTCTCCTGTAATTAAAGCTGTAATAGCGCTTGATGGGGTGGTATTACCTATACCCATATCTCCGGTTCCTATTATATCAACTCCCTTCTTAAACTCAGCTTCTACTACTTCAATTCCCGCCTCTATAGATCTTATAGCTTCAGCTTTTGTCATTGCCGGGCCCTTTTTCATATTCTTTGTTCCATGATTAATTTTTTTTATTATTAAATTAGGATGGGGCTTTAAATCAGATTTAACTCCCATATCCACCACCACTACCTTTGCTCCAACATGCTTAGATAGAATGTTTATTCCAGCTTTACCTTTAAGAAAATTATAAACCATCTGAGAGGTAACCTCCTGAGGAAAAGCGCTTACCCCTTCCTCAACAATTCCGTGATCAGCAGCCATGGTTATGATTACTTTATTCCTTATAATAGGTCTTTCTTTCCCGACAATACCTGCAACTAATCTTGCTAATTCCTCAAGTCTACCTAAACTCCCTTTAGGTTTTATTAGATTATCCAGTCTTATCTGAGCTGTTTCCATAAATTCCTGATTAATCTCTTTAATATTCTTAATCTTTTCCCTGATTAAATTCATCTATTGCCTCCCTTAATCTTTATTGGAATTCCTGCAATCATAAAATAGACTGTATCTGCCTCCTTTGCTATCATTCTATTTGCAGCTCCAGCTATATCCCTGAATAATCTTGAAAGATAGTTATCAGGAACAATAGACATACCTATTTCATTGGATACTATTATAGAAATACCGTTCCTCCTCTTTAAGTTTGATATAAGCCTTGATATATCCTTTAATATATCTTCTTCCTTATTCCCACGTATTATAAGATTGCTTAAAAATACTGTTATGCAATCTATTATAATATTTCCATCCACCAGAGAAATAAGGTCTAAAAGATTATAGGGAGCCTCAACCGTTTTCCATCCCTTAGGCCTACTATCCTTATGCTTCTTTATTCTCTCCTTCATTTCATCATCAATCGGGTCTGAGGTAGCAATATATGCTACCTCTCCCTTTAATCTCTTTGCAATATCCACAGCAAAGGAGCTTTTACCACTCCTTGCTCCCCCAAGTATGAATATTATCTCTCCCATTTTAAAATGAGGCCTTTAATCCCATAAAGAGTGTGATTCCAGGACTTGGATATCCCTTGATCTCTTCATACTTCCGATCTAATAGGTTATCTATTCTTCCAGATAATGAAAGATTTTTTTTAATTTCATAGGATAGAGCCAGATCAACCTTTGTATATCCAGGGGTTTTCCCCTTTCTCAACTTACCATCAGCCCCGGTGAAATCAAAGTTATCTCTATTACTTGATACGAGATTGATATTTAGATTCATGTAAAGTGGCTTTAGAGGATTGTAATCCATATTTAGATTAAATTTATTCCTTGGTCTTCTTGGAAGCTCCCTATCTTTGTTATCCTTTGCATCAAGATATGAATAATTACCTGTTATATGGACATTATTTAATGGTGAAAGCTTAAATCCAATTTCCCATCCTTGTGTTTTTGCTTTGTTAACATTGGTAACTTTAAAGAATGGAGGAGTATCTGTTGGGATCACACCTATAAGGTTATCGAAATCAGTATGGAAGAAGGTAACATTCAGTAAGAGAAGATTATTTAATAATTTCTGTTCAATTCCAAATTCGTAGTTTTCACTTCTCTCTTCCTTCAAGTCAGGATTACCAAAGTTTGGGAAATATAGATCCGATAGAGTTGGAGCATTAAATCCCTTTCCATAGCTCATTCTAAATTTTGTATATGTTTCCTTTAATATATATGCTATGGAAACCTTTGGATTTGTTGTGCTTCCAAAGTCGGAGTAATGGTCAAATCTGAAACCTATATCTGCAAATAGTATATTCTTTATATTTATATGGTTCTGTAAAAAGAATGCTTTTATATCTCTATCCTTATCAACTCTCGTAAATTCTGGAGGAGCGAACCCAAAGCTTGGTAGATTACTTAAATCATTTCTTTCGGCTCCATCCTTCTTATATTCAAATCCAAAGCTTATTATATCCCTATCCTTGAATAGATGAAGATTATTTTGCATTTCAATCATAAATCTCTTGGTATCAAGATTTGAATGGGAAATTGTCGGGAAAGTAACCCGATTATCTTCATCATTATCAAATTTATAGTCTGAATGAACAAATGCTCCCTCTATGTAATAATCCCATAATTTAGATGGGTTATGTCTAAACCTTAAAGTTGTATTTAAGAATTTTTCCTCCTCCTTGCTATTTGGATCATATATCTGAATGGATGGATATACAGAAGATGGGAAATCAAAAGGTATTTCAGTATCTGCATCATGATACCTAACTAAAAGTCTTAAGCTTGAATTATGTGTCAGGGCATATCCAAACTGGGAAATTATAGATGTATTATTATGCCCGGTTCTTCCAAAGGGCCCCGGTCTAAAACCGCTTGTATCAAGTCTTGAGAGTGATAAAGAATAATCAACCTCTGAAAGCATACCATTTAATGATAACTCTTCTTTAAATGTGTCATCTGACCCACTAATATTTGCAAGGCTGAGCTTAGGCTTACCCCTCCCTTTTTTAGTTATTATATTTATAACTCCTCCGACTCCCTCTGATCCATAAAGAGCACTTTGAACCCCTCTTACAATTTCAATTCTATCCAGATTATCAATGGGGATTAATGAAAAATTGAAAGATCCCGTAAATGGGTCGTTAACCGGGATTCCATCCATTAAAACCAGTACCTGGTCGGTATTTGCTCCTCTTATCCTCACATCAGTAAGAGATCCTAAAAAGCCCCCGGATTTTTGGACATCCACTCCTAACTCATCTCTCAATCCCTCTTCAACATTTATTATGTTCCTTTTCCTTAATTCTTCTCCTGGAATTATAGATATTGAAGCCCCGATACTGTTAATATTTTCCTCTATTCTACTTGCTGTCACAAATACAGGTTTTATTCTTTCCCCATCATTTGAGTAACTATAGACTGGATTTAGTAAAATAATGATCATGGTCAAAAATATTATCATCCTTATTTCCTCCTTTTAATAGTTATTCTTGGTGAACCACTTAAAGGATTCTCATCTACTACTACCTCTCTATTAAAAACTTCTCTCAAGTTTTCACTCACTATCACCTCCTTCGGACTACCAATATCTCTAATTACTCCATTCTTAATTAGAATAATTTTCTTGCAATATTCTGAAATAAGATTTATATCATGAGATGCAGTTATAACTGTTAAGCTCATACTTTCATTTAGAGAAGATATAAGATCAAAGAGTTCATATTTATGGTCTATATCTAACCCTGTAGTAGGTTCATCTAAAATTAATGTATTTGGCTCCTGGGATAGTGCTCTTGCTATAAATACTCTCTGTCTTTCCCCTCCACTAAGTTCTGTAATCCTTTTGTTAAAAAATTGAAGGGTATCTGTGAACTTCATAGCTCTTTTAACTATCTCATAATCCCTTCTGGTTTCAAATTCTAAGAAACCTAAATAAGGATACCTTCCCATAAGCACAATCTCAAAGGATTTTAATGATAGAGTTATATCATTATTCTGATTTACAACTGCTACTATCTTTGCAAGCTCTCTCCGTTTTATGGCAGAAATATCCCTATTATCTATATATACCTTTCCAGATTGAGGAATAAGTAATTTTGATAATATCTTTATAAGTGTTGTTTTACCCGCACCATTTGGTCCAATTATCCCAACAAACTCACCTTTTTTAATGTTGAAGGATATATTTCTTAAAACCCAATCGTTTTTATATTTGAACGATATATCATTAACTTTAATAAATTCCAATATTATCTCCTTTTTATAAGCAGATATAGAAAAAATGGGGCTCCTGTCATCGCTGTCACAACTCCAACCGGAATCTCTGAAGGAGAAAGTATTGTTCTGGCTATAGTATCTGCAAAGATAAGGAATATGCCACCAATAAATGCTGAGGATATTATTAGTATTCTATGATCATTTCCGAATATAAGTCTTGATATATGTGGTACTATTAAACCTACAAATCCTATTATTCCACTAAAGGCTACAACTACTGCTGTAATTAATGACCCTGTAAAGAGCATCAATTTTTTAATCTTTTCCACTTCAACACCCATCTGCATAGCTGTATCTTCTCCCATTAATATAAGATTTAAATTTTTTGCATTAGAATATATTACTATGCCACCGAGGGAAAGAACTACAGATATTATGATTATTACGTTATATTCTGGAGAGGAAAGGTTACCCATAAGCCAGTATATGGCCCCGGTAAATCCCTGAAGGTTTTTATTGCCCGAGATTGATACAAGAAACATTATAATTGCAGAGAAAAATGAGTTTATAATGACCCCTGAAAGAAGTATTACATTTGTTTCCCTTCCTCTTGAGATTAAATAGACTAATATTATGGTTAATAGACCAAAAATAAAGGCGTGTACCGGAATCCAAAACATAAGAGGAAACAGGGATAAGATTATTGCTGATATGGCTCCCAAGGCCGATCCACTGGATATACCCAATATATATGGATCTGCTAATGGATTTCTAAGTATTGTCTGAAAAACCACTCCTGCAAGTGATAATCCACTTCCAACTAAAAGAGCTAACAATATTCTCGGCAATCTCAAGGAAAATATAATAATTCTATAAATTTCTTTATCTGACGGAATTTTAGCCGGCCCTATGGAAAGTGATACTATTCCAGTAATAACAAGGATAATTGTCATAATGAGTGATATAAATAAAGTTTTCCTTGCTGTTACCATTTGACCTCAGGATGTAATGTTTTTACTAATATTCTAAGACCCTTTATAAATCTAGGTCCTGGTCTTAATATGAAGTCATCATTTATGCTATATATCTTAAACTTTTCCAAACTCTTTATTCTGTTACTTCCTCCCATATGAGATAATAGAATAATTTCTGGATTTTTTAATATGATTTCCTCAATATTTAATCTCGGATATCCAGATTCATTAACTATATTTTCACCACCAGCAATATCTATAAGCTCATCAACAAATGTATTTTTTCCAACAGCTATTAGTGGATTGGCATTGATTATATAAAGGGTTTTAATCTCTTTATAAGGTTTTACCTTTTTTCTTATATACTTTATTTCTTTCTTCAGTTCAGATACCAATAAAATACCTTCCTTGATGTTACCTGTAATTCTACCTATTGATAGAATACTTCTTAATATTCCAGAAATACTTGATGGATTTATAACATATACAGCTTTACCAAGACTTTCTAACCTTTCCACAATTTCCTCATTATAGTTATCTGGAGTTGCTATAATAAGATCCGGATTTAAAGATATTATTTTCTCAATACTTGGATTTAGGAATCCACCTATCTTTGGTTTTAGCGAAGCCTCTTTAGGGTAGTTGCAGTAATCTGTGACGCCAACTACTTTTGAACCAAGCCCC